>JAFAWJ010000890.1 GCA_019242065.1 Chloroflexota bacterium | reverse complement strand
AATCCGGGCGATCGTCTCCGCCAGCGGCTGCCAGGCGTCGATCGGCTGGTCGAGACCAACGGCAACCAGGTGCACCCGCTCCTGAGTCGTAAGCTCCATGCCGGGCACCACCAGAATCGGCAAGCCGTGCCGGACCGCGTACTCCTGCGCCAGGAGCCCCGGCCGCAAATCGTTGTGATCGGTCACCGCGAGGCAGTCGAGGCCCACCTCGACTGCCGCGTCGACGTGGCGCGCAACCAGGCTCTCGGCACGCGGACCAAACGCCTCTTCGCCAATGGAGTGCGTGTGGAAATCAGCACGAATCTGCATCACGACTCACAGCGGTGCGAAGGCGATTGGCACGTTGTCAGTCACGTGCTCCGCCGCCAGCGCCTCCAGGTCCTGGTCGCTCTGTCCCAGCAGGTCGCGCAAGACGGAGTCCGTGTCCTGGCCGAGCATGGGCGCCGGCCGGTCGATGGTGGGCGGAGTTTCGGAGAGGTGATACGGCGCCACGCGCAGCGTCTGGTGACCGGCGCGGGGATGCTCGATTGGGTAATAGTAGCCACGGTCATGCAGATGCGGGTCCTGCAGCATGTCGGCACCGGTCAGCACCGCCCCGGCACGGATTCCAGCCTGCTGGAGCAGGTCCATCGCCTCCCGCTTGGAGTGCTGTCGGGTCCAGACCTCCAGTTCCTGTCGCAGCGCGTCGGCGTGTGTCGTGCGCGCCTGCTCCGACACAAAGCGCGCGTCAGATGCCAGGTCGGCGCGACCGATAGCCGTACACAGCGTGTGCCACTCCGTCTCGGAGGCGACGCTGATCGCCACCCAAGCGTCGTCCCCCAGACAGCGGTAACAGTCGTTCGGCGCAAGCCCTGGTCGGCTGTTCCCGGTGGGTACCGGCGCGCCACGCCCCGCCGTGTAGCCGAGCACCTGCTCGCCGATGAGCGTCGTCACCAGCTCACGTTGGGACAGATCCACGTAGCGGCCCTGTCCCGTTCGATTGCGGAGGCGTAAAGCCGCCATCAGCAGACCCGCGCAGAAGGTGGACGCCACCTGGTCGGGGTAGTTGATCTCCTCGCTGGACCAGTACGGACGCGGCGAATCGGCGTAACCGGTCACGCTCATCAAACCGGAGAGCGCATCCAGCGTGGAGCCGTACGAGCCGTAGCTCGCCTCGGGTCCGGTGGCGCCCTGGCTGCCGATGGAGATCATACAAATGTCGGGGTTCGCCGCCGACACAGCCGCGTAGCCGACGCCCAGGCGATCCATCACGCCCTGGCGATAGTTTTCGACGAATCCATCGCTGATCTTGACCAGTTCCAGGGCCAGCTCCCGGCCGCGGGGGTGCTTGAGGTCCAGGCAGATGCCACGTTTGTTGCGGTTCACCATGTTGAAGGTGTGCGTACGATTCCAGGGGTCGTCGACCGGTGCATCGGCGGCCGACGGCGACGGCGATGCTTTCGTTTGCCAGGCGCGAAACGTATCCGGCCGACTGGCGGATTCGACTTTGATGACGTCCGCGCCCAGGTCAGCCAGGATTTGCGAGGCGTTGGCGCCCGCCGTAATCGTTCCAAAGTCGGCGATGCGGACCCCCGCCAGCGCCTCGGGCATCCGAGGTCAGTCCCCCTGCTGTTTCTGCAGGGCATTGGCGCCCTGGCCGGGGTTGGGTTGTCCGGACAGGAAGCGCTGGACCGCCGGGTTGCCACCACCCCCGCCGCCGCTGCCGTCCGCGCGTCGAATCTGGGAGCCAATGTAGCCGCCATACACCAGCGCTTCCGACCAGGGCATCAGGTCCAGATCGCGATAGCCTTTTCGAGCCCAGTCCAGGGCGGATGCGTCGAACTGGGCCACGTGCCGCGCCAGATTCTCGGCTTCGATCAGCAACTGGTCGTGCGGGACGACCGAGTTCACAATCCCCCAGCGTTCGGCGGTGGCCGCGTCGATCCGACGTGACGTCAGGATCATATACGCGGCGTGCTTCGGCAGGATGCGGCGAACGGTGGCGGGGCCGGCCAGTCCGGGAAAGGTGTTGAAGCTCATCTCCGGCATCCCGAACTCCGCGCGCTCCGAGGCGATCGCCAGGTCGCAGTTGTGGACCAGCGTCAGCCCGCCTCCCAGCGCGTATCCGTTGACGGCCGCGATGCATACCGCCGGATGTTCCTTGACGACCTCGTTGGTTTCGAACCAGCTGTTGCTCCCGTAAGCGAAATTGCGCTGTGACTGACGGCTCTGACCTTCGGACAGATCTACGCCCGAACTGAAGGCGACACCCGCCCCGGTCAGAATGAGGACCTTGCAGTCTTCGCGACAATCGTCGAGCGCGGCGCGGAACTCCGACTGCGCGGCGATGCTCATCGCGTTGCGCTTTTCTGGACGGTTGAACGTAATGATGCCGATGCCGCCGTCCCGCTTTTCGAGCAAGATGAGCTGGCCGTAGCCTGCGCCCGTTACCGTGGCCATGTCGCGTACTCCTCATTCGGATTGCTGAGACTCTCGGTGTGCTCTCCCAGAACGGGCGCCCGCCGCGCCGGCGGCACGTAGCCGCTGATCCGATAGCCGGGACCGGTATAGGTCAACGGGCCCGTCGCCGGATGATCGATCGTCTGCCAGTAGTCGTGCGCAGCGTATTGCGGGGACTCCAGCAGGTCACTCATCTCCGCGACCATTCCCGCCGGAATCTTCAACGCCTGCGCGGCGTGATAGATCTCGTGTCGCGTCCGTTGTGCGAACCAGTCGTGCAGGAGGGCCCGCAGCTCGTCGGCGTGCGCGACGCGCCCGTCGCGCGTGCTGAACCGCTCGTCGGCGAGCGCCTCCACGCCGGTCAGCTCGCGGATCTGCGGCCAGTTGGGCTCCGTGTACAGGAGGCCGAACCAGCCGTCTCGCGTCTGCATGACCAGGTTGTACGAGTGATCACCGGTGCGCCGCCGAATCGAGCCGTTGGCTTCGAAGTTGCTCGCGCTTTTCCATTCGACGAACGCGATCGACTCCAGCGCCGAGACGTCCACCAGTTGCCCATGGCCGGACGTATCGCGATACAGCAGTGCCGCGGCTGTTCCCGTAAATGCGCACACGCCGGTGGCGTACTGGGCCTGATAGCCGCCCAACGACAGCGGCTCGCGTTCGGGCGCACCGACCAGGTTCAACAGTCCGCCCAGTGCCATGACAACCAGGTCGCTCGCCTGCAAATTCCGATACGGTCCACTCAATCCAAACGGCGTGATCGACGTCACGATCGAGCTGTTGCGGGCGATCAGCGACGCGTGCTGGACTCCGAGTGCCTCCAGGCGGTCGACGCCGAGACCATCCACCACCACGTCCGCGTGGTCCAGCAGTCGGCGCAGAATCTGCCGGTCGGCGTCCGACTCCAGGTCCAGCGCGACGCTCTGTTTGTTGCGGCACAGATGTAAATAGGCGGCCCCCACCTCACGGCCCGCCGCGTCAGTACCGACGATCGGCGGAACCCGGTACAGACCCCGTCCGGTCGGGTCGTCGACGCGGATGACCGTCGCCCCCAGGTCCGCGAGTTGCTTGCCGACGTACGCAGGCGCAATCGTTTCGCCAAGCTCGACGACGGTGATATCGTCGTAGGGCGCGCCCGCTCCAGGCATGTCTACGCGGGGGTGAACACCGGAACCGACTGGTTCTCGTTGCGCTCCTGCCAGACGACTTTCACGGGCATGTCGAAGCGCAGGTCCACCTTCTCCACGCCCACCAGGGTGGAGACAAACGTCGGGCCCTCCTCCAGGTTCACCTGGACCAGTAAGTACGGCACTTCCGTATCGAACGCCCACCCGTAGCGCTGGTGCATCCAGATCCACGACCACACCTTGCCGCGACCGGAGACTGCCTTCCAGTCAATATCGGTCGATAAGCAATTCGGGCACGAATTGGAGGGTGGAAACCAGATGTGGTCGCAGCGCGTGCAGTGGTCCAGGCGCAGCTCGCCCACTTTGCTGCCCTCCCAGAACCCTTGATTGACCTTGAAGACCGGTGGGATCGGCTTCGGACGCGTCGAGGTCGAGGCGGAGGTGGGTGTGGCGGTCACGACAGGGTGTTCCTCTTTTTCTCCTGCTCCTGCTTGAACCTAGCGGTGCAGAATTGTCGCGGTGGTGATCGGCGAGGCGCAGTTGTACTGCACGACGTCGGCATTGGGTACCTGGCGCGCGCCGGCTTCGCCGCGTACCTGGCGGACAGCCTCGCAAATCAGCGCGTGTCCTTGCATGTAGCTCTCGGACGTATGTCCGCCACACGTATTGACGGGTAACTGTCCGCCCAGTTCGATGCGTCCGTCGCGCACCCACTCGTGGCCTTTGCCACGTTCGCAAAAGCCGAAGCCTTCGAGGGCGAAGACGATCGTCGGCGTGAAGTTGTCGTAGATCTCGGCCACTTTGACCTCGCTGGGCGTCACGTCAGCCTCTTTGTAGAGGCGCTTGCTGATGTCCTGGCAGGCCGCCCACCAGAAGTCCTGGACGTGATAATTGTGGGTCAGGTTGGAGGCGGCGTACGTCGCCCCGATGTACGCCGGTGGATGCTTGTCGAGCTTCCTGGCTTTGTCGGCGGTGGTGACGATGAACGACACGCCGCCATCGTTGATGATGCAGTAATCGAACAGGCGCAGGGGCTCGGCAATGAACCGCGCGTGCATGTATTCGTCGTAGCTGATCGGCTTCTGGAAGACCGCGTTCGAATTCAATGCGCCGTTCTTCCGGTTGTTGATGGCCACCGCGGCCAGGCTGTCTTCGGGCGCGTCGTACTCGTGTCGATAGCGATGCCACATCATGGCCGCCGCCGCGCCTGGCGAGGTGAAGCCGTACATGGCTTCGTACGGGCCGGTGTCGTCGGGGCTGGGTGTGCGCGAGCCCTCGCCGCCGTAGCGCGCGCCGACGGAGCGCCCGTTGTTGCCGTAGACGACGGCGACTGTCTCGGCGAGACCGGTGGCGACGGCCATCGTTGCGTACTGGAGGGCGACACCGGCCATGCGTCCACCACCCTCCAGCACGTTGACCAGGCGTAGCTGGGGCATGCCGAGCATCTCCGCAAAACGGGTGTACCCGGGGATGCGCACGACGATCAGTCCGTCGACGTCGTTTTTGCTCAGCCCAGCATCGTCCAGCGCGTTGTGCAGCGCTTCCATGCCCAGGTCGTAGGCGCTCCGCTCAGGATCCAGGTCGCGGTAGACAGCGCCGAAATTCGTCGTGCCGATGCCGACAATAGCCGCCTTGTCGCGAATGCCTGTCGCGCCAGTGGGCACGGCGCTGCTGCTGCTCATTCACCCAGGCTAGAAGCACGTGCGCGAGCGTGTCAATCGAACTCGGAGCCCCCAAAACCGCGTGACGCTGGCGTTCATCTGACTGGAGGAGGAAACCAGCGTGACCACTGTTGCGATTCCCAGATACCAGGAACTACAGCCCGTCGCCGAGCAGCCGCACTTCTTCTCGGAGAAGCGCCGCGGCCTGGGCACGCCCATCTGGCCCGCGGAGGAACCCAGCCCGACGCGCCCGTCGCCCACCAGCTCCGGCCGCGTTGCACTAACCCTGTTGGCGGTCGCCTTCAGCCGCCGCTAACAAACGGTAGTCGCCGGCGCGCGGTCGTGCCCCGGCACCGTGCGCTGCGAGACGGCCAGCCAGTTGCCGTCGGTGAGCCGATACACGCGCACGTAGCGGTCGTAGTTGTGGCGGCCGTCCCCCCAGACGATGTCGAGGTCGCCCATCGCCACGGCGAGATCGCCGTGGAGCTCGATCTTGTTCGAGCTCACCACGCGTTCGCGGCGGCCCACCAGTGGCTTGAGGCCGTCCAGCCACTCGCGCTTGTTCTGCGCCAGGCCGGTGGAGTGGTTGTAGTGGAAGTCGTCGGCAAGCAGCGCGCCGAGTGCGTCAAAGTCGCCCTTGCTGGCCAGCGCGTCGATACTCGAATCGAGTGCCTGCAGCTTTGCCTGGGCCGTCGTGGTGTCGCCTGTCATTCAGTTCCTTTCTGTTCTGTGGATTGACGCATGTTCTCCATTGCGGTGACCGCCGCGCCCGCCAGCGCGACCGGTTCCGGTATGAGGTGGATAGGCACTTTCGCCAGAAGCGGAGTGAGGCGGCCTTTGTCGTGGAAGGTGGAGAGAAAGCGCTCCTGGTGTTGCGGGTGACCGGGCAGCGTGCGCTGGGCCATGCCACCCGCAATGTAGACGCCGCCGGTTGCCAGCACCGTCAACGCCAGGTTGCCGGCTTGCGAGCCCATGAGTCCCGCGAACAGCTCGATGGTGGCCTTGCTCAACGGATCCGCGTGCTCCGCGTCCAGCGCCGCGGCGACGACAACTGGCGTCCTGTCGTGCGCCGCGTCGAGCTCGGCCGCCAGGTCAGACGATTCGGCGAACTGCCCCTGTGTTTTCAGGAACTCGTACAGGTGCGGGATACTCAACCCGGCGCACACGCGTTCGTAGCTCACCCGCCGCCAACGGGTCTGCGAAAAGCGCAGCAGCTCCGTCTCCTCGGCGGACGTCGGCCCGAAATCACTGTGACCGCCTTCCGAGGCGTGGGCGCGATAGCGGGCGCCATCCCAGGTGAGAAATGCCTCGCCAAGGCCAGTGCCCACGGCGATGAGCGCGATGGCGCCCTCCGGCTCCGGCGTCCCGGGCTGCAGCGTGACCACATCGCTAGCACGCAGGTGCGGAATGGCCGCCGCCATGGCTTCCACGTCGTTCAACAGCTCCACGGACTCCAGTTCGAGCCTGGACTGCAGGACCGACTCTTCGACCAACCAGGGCAGATTGGTAAGCACCGCGCGACCATTGACCACCGGGCCGGCGACGGCGAAGCACGCGTGACCAAGGGGCAGCCTGAACTCCGCCACGAATTCGCTCGCGATCGCCTCCAGGCTGGGATAGTCGGCGCTCGTAAACCGCTTCTGTGCGACCGGCTCCCACACGCCGCCCTCCGGACTGAAGACCGCGACGTCGGTCTTCGTGCCTCCAATATCTCCGACGAGCAGCATAGTAGATGTCATAGGCGCATACTCCGACTACACCCAGTCACGAATCTCGGGTTGGTCCTCCAGGTGCTCATGTGCATACGTACTGGATTCCGCTGGCGCGCTCCAGGACCGATGCTCCGCGCGTGTAGTGCTCGACTGTCCGCTCCATGGTGAAGCATTGTAGTTGCGGCTGCTTGTCGTCGATGGTACGGCCCGCACCTATACTCCCAGGGATGGCGGATGTCGATCTCGTCGTGAGCACCGCCACACCCCAGACCGCGCGTACCAGCTTCGCGCCCGGCGGCACGCACGCGACCTGGGTGCTGATCGCCGTCGCCCTGGGCTCGAGCATGTCCGGCCTCGACAGCAGCATCTCGAACACGGTGCTGCCCGTGATTGCGACCGCGCTGCATGCCGAGGGCGCGACGGCGCAGTGGGTCGTCGCGATCTACATCCTGGTCCAGAGCTGTTGCCTGCTTCCGTTCGGGCGGCTGGGCGACCTGGGCGGCTACCGGCGGGTGTACCTGACCGGCTTCGGCGTGTTCGTGGTCGCCTCCGCCAGCTGCGCCTTCGCTCCGTCCGTCGAGATCCTGATCGCCGCCCGAGCCATCCAGGCAGTGGGCGCGGGCATGCTGGCCGCCAACTCGCCGGCCATCCTGATCAATGCCTTTCCCGAACAGCAGCGCGGTCGCGCGCTCGGCTTTCAGGCCACGGCGGTCTACATCGGTCTGGCCGTGGGTCCGTCGCTGGGTGGCTGGCTGACGGCCGCCTTCGGTTGGCCCGCGGTCTTCCTGGTGAACGTGCCGGTCGGGATCTGTGCGCTGCTCCTCGGCCTGCGCGTGATCCCACACGATCGGGTTCGAACCGAGCAGCGGGAGTCGTTCGATCTTGTCGGGACGCTGGTCTTCAGTTCGGCGCTCGTCATGCTGATTTTCGGCCTGAATCAGGTCCACGCCTGGGGTTGGACCTCGCCATTGTTCGTCGGCTGCCTGGTGTGCGTGGTGCTCGCCATCGGCCTCCTGGTCGTCGTCGAACAACGCTCGAAGGCACCTCTGCTGGACCTCGGCTTGTTTCGCACGCGCGCATTCTCGGCCTCTGTTATCAGCGCCACGCTGAACTACATGTCGACCTTCACCATGACGTTCCTGCTGCCGTTCTATCTCATCGAGGCGCGTGGATTGTCTGTGGGGGCTGCCGGGCTGGTGTTGACCGCCCAGCCGCTGGTCATGGCGATGACCGCTCCCGCCAGCGGCGCGCTGTCAGATCGCATCGGCGCGCGCTGGCCGGCCACGATTGGCATGCTCCTCACCGCCGTCGGCCTGGGCCTGCTCTCGAGGTTCGGACTGGACGCCCCCCTGACGGCCATCCTGGCCACACTGGGTCTGATCGGCGTGGGCGTCGGACTGTTCACGTCGCCGAATACGAGCGCTGCCCTCGGCTCCGTGCCGCGACCTCAACGCGGCGTGGCTTCCGGCGTGCTGGCCACCGCGCGCAACCTGGGCATGCTCCTCGGCATCGGCGTCGGTGGGGCGATCTTCACCACACTCCTGGCCCAGTCGAGTGGATCCCCGACGCCCGAACAACTGGCTTACGCCACCAGCGTCGGCCTGGTCAGCGCCGCCGTCATCGCCGGCGTCGGGGCGGTCACGTCGGCGTTGGCGCGGTAGGGCTGTCGCGGGCGATGTAGCTCTCGATACCTCTGACCAGCACGTCCATGCCGAACTCGAATCGGGCGTTGGCGTCTCCGCCGAACAGCAGGCCCGCGGCGCGATGGACGTGCGGAAACTGGGTGGCCGGCAGCGATTGCAGGTAGGCGCGGAACATCTCGGCGATCTGCTCCGCGGGCAGCGGCTCGCCCGTCGGCGAAGGCGGACCCAGGCTTTCTTCAAACGCGTAGGCGTCCACGTACAGGCTGATCAGGTCGCCACAGTAGGCGATGACCTGGTCGGGCACGCCGACCGGCACCAGCAGCGCAAAGAGCCATTCGGCAAAGCGAGCCAGCGACTGGCCGGACGGGATGCGCCCGAGTGACAGTCGAGCGTAGTCGCGATGGCGGTGAGCGGCGCCGCGCACCTGCCGACCCAGGTCCTTGAGCTGCGCTTGCCAGTGGGCCGGATCCGGCTCGGGCAGCTCGATCTCGGCGTTGTAACGCTCGAACAGGAGCTGCAGGAGTTCGTCCTTGTTGCGCACATGCCAGTACAGCGAGGCGGGGCCGGTGTGCAGCTCGTCGGCAACGCGGCGCATGGACAGGCCGTCGACGCCGTCGAGCTGGAGGACATGGTCGGCGGCGTCGAGGATGGTCTCGCGGGTGATGGGCACGCGCGGGACGCCTCGCGGGCGCGCGTCAGCGCGCCAGGGCGGCTCGGGTAGGCGCTCGTGCATGCCAGAACATTGTTCGTCACCGGAACACCTGGCGACAAGGCTCACTGGCTTGCGGCTGTTGAGTTCTTTTGCGTTCTACGTCAGCCGCTGGCATGATCATGCCGGAGCGATCGCCATGTGTGTGCAATGAGCCATCGGGGCGATGGCCGGGTTTGGAGTTTTCCAGACGTATCGCTATGTCATGAAGGGTCGCGCCCAGGAGTGGCTGGCCGCCCGCCGCGGCCCTAGAACCGACGACGCCCCGCCCGAGGCTGAGCCAGAGCCAGCCTGTCCCGAGGCTGACGTCGACGCGACACCCCTCAGTACCATCCTGTAGCAGGAGATTTCTTTGAACGCACCCCTCGCCATCGTGCGCCGCGGCGTCCTCCCCCTCGCGTTGCTGCTGGCCGCCTGCTCTCCCGCGGCTCCGCCCGCCGCCACCAGCCCCACCCAGGCCGCCGCGGCCGGCGCCACCGCCGCACCCTCCGCCGCCGGTCGCACCCTCGTCATCGCCAACGCCTATTCCTACACCACCAAAGACACCGATCCCGACCGCGGCGGCGTCGACTTCGACGCCGACCCCTTCTTCCACGCCGTCTACGACACGCTGCTCACCTTCAAGCCCGGCGACACCACCAGCCCTCAGCCGCTGGTGGCCGCTTCCTACACGGCCTCGCCCGACGCGCGCACCTACACGTTCACGCTCCGCCAGGACGTCAAGTTCTCCGACGGCACGCCGCTTAAAGCCCCCGACGTCGCCTTTTCCTATAACCGTCTCCTCAATCTGCACGACACCCCCGTATACCTGCTCGACGGCGTCACCAGCGTCGCGGCGACCGACGACTACACGGTGGTCATCACCAGTAAGGATCCGAATCCAGCCATTCCGTTCATCGTCACCAATCCCGCCCTGGGTATCGTCAATTCCGCGGTCGTCAAGGCGCACGGCGGCAGCGACCAGCCCGGCGCCGACAAAACCGACACCGCCGAGGACTATTTCCAGACCGCTTCCGCCGGTAGCGGACCGTACATCATGTCGTCGGTCTCTGACACCGAGATGGACCTCAAGCCCAACCCGAATTATTGGGGACCGAACACGCCCACCTTCCAGAGCGTGGTGTATCGCAGTGTCGCGGCGGCCACGCAGCTGATCGAGATCCAGAAAGCCAGCGACGAGGTGGTGCTCAGCCTGTCCGGTGATCAGTCGGCGAGCATCAAAAACAACGACAAGCTCCAGGTGAATTCGTTCACCTCGCCCAACCTGACGTTTCTGTACCTGAACGTCGACCCGAGCGTCCTGGCGTTCGGTGCCAACCCGCATTTCCAGCAGGCAGTTCGCTACGGACTCGACTACGACGCGCTGGTGCAGGTCGCCGGTGCCGGCGCGGCCCAGGCACCCGGCGTGGTGCCGCCGCAGTTCCTCGGTGCGCTGCCGGCCGCCAGCGCGGTCCACCGTGATCTCGCCAAAGCCAAGAGCGAATTGCAGGCCTCCGGTATTGCCAGCCCGAGCGTGGAGCTCGACTACACCACCAGCACGACGGGTGTGACCGAGGCCGAAGCCGCCAAAATCCAGGCCAATCTCGCGGACGTCGGCATCACCGTGACGCTGAATGGCCAACCGAGTGCCATCTCCACGCCCAATTACCGCAACGGCAAAAACCAGATGGGGCTGTACGGTTGGGCACCTGACTATCCGGATCCCAACGACTACCTGCCGTTTCTGCCCGGCCAACTTGTTGGCAAACGCGCCGGCTGGACCGCCGACATGGACCAGTCGCTTGCCGACATGGGCGCCAAAGCCGGAGCCACCGCCGACAACGCCAGTCGCGCGCAGCAGTTCGTCGACATCCAGAACCAGCTCAACCAGCAAAGCCCGATCTACCCGCTGCTCAACGCGGGCCAATCGGTGGTCGCGACGAAAAATTTGACGAATGTCGCCTACAGCCCGGTCTGGTACATCGATTTCGCCGCGATCGGTACGAACTGAGCTCGGCGCCGCGCTCGCACGCGCGCGAGCGCGGCATCCCGTCTGGTTCCTCGTCGGACGCCGCATGGTCGCCCTGGTGTTTCTCTGCCTGGGTGTGACGATGATCGCCTTCGTGCTCACCCACCTGGTACCCGGCGACCCCGCCGAGGCCAATCTCGGCCAGCGCGCCGGCTCGGATCCAGTCGCCGTGCAGGTCTTCCGCGAGCACTACGGACTCGACAAGCCGCTGCCGGAGCAGTACGTCGTCTACCTGTCCAATCTGCTGCACGGCGACATGGGTGAGTCGGAGCAGAGCCGCAGACCCGTGCGGACCGACCTTGCCGACTACATTCCCGCGACGGCGGAGCTGGCGATCACCTCCATCGTCCTGTCCGCCGTACTGGGCGTGACGCTGGGCGTCGTCGCGGCGCTGCACCGCAATGGATTTACCGACCAGGTCCTGCGTGTCGTCTCCCTGGGCGGCATGTCCACGCCGTCATTCTGGTTGGCGCTGATTGCGCTGTACGTCTTCTTTTTTCAACTATCGCTTTTGCCTGGCAGTGGGCGACTGGATCCGGGGGTTCCGGCTCCACCGCATGTGACCGGCATGTTCACGCTGGATTCCCTGCTCGCCGGTCGATTGGACGTCTTCGGGAACGCGGTCCAGCATCTGATACTCCCGGCCTGCGTCCTGGCTGCCTTCAATATGGGCCTTTTCATGCGGTTCACGCGCTCTGCCGTGCTTGAAGTCCTCGGTAACGACTACGTGCGTACGGCGCGCGCCAAGGGCCTCGGCGACCTGTCGGTGATCACCGGGCATGTCTTGCGTGCGGCGTCGCCACCGGTGATTACCGTGATCGGGCTGGCGTTTGGCAATGTCATGACCGGCACGGTGCTGGTGGAGAACATCTTCTCGTGGCCGGGTATCGGACAATATTCGTTCCGCAGCGCGACCGCGCTGGACCTGCCGGCGATCGTGGGCGTGATGCTGTTCGTGGCGCTGGTGTACATCCTGGCGAATCTGGCGGTGGACGTCCTGTACGGCGTGATCGACCCGCGCGTGCGACTGTGATGCGTCCAGCCCGCGATCCGCGAGGTCTGCGACTGTGATGCG
>JAFAWJ010000850.1 GCA_019242065.1 Chloroflexota bacterium | reverse complement strand
TAGCCACGCGTACATAACTCGCCCGCCTCACCCCGCGGAACACTCTCGCCCGTGCTTGGATCGACGATCTTGATCTCGACGTGGGGATGAATCCGGCCGACGGTCGAGACGCGCTTGTCGAGCGGATCGTCGGTACTGCTCTGCGTCGAGACCGGCGCCGTCTCGGTCATGCCATAACAGATGGTCACCTCAGGCATATGCATCTGCGACTGGACCTTGCGCATTACTTCGATCGGACAGGGTGAGCCGGCCATGATGCCGGTGCGCAGCGAGGAAAAGTCGAAGTCCGCGAAACGCGGATGGTCGAGCTCGCCGATGAACATGGTCGGCACGCCGTACAGGGCCGTGCAGCGTTCGGCCTGCACGGTTTGCATGGCGGCCAGCGGCTCGTAGCCCTCACCCGGCACCACCATGCAGGCGCCGTGCGTCGTGCACGCCAGGTTGCCGAGCACCATGCCGAAGCAGTGGTAGAAGGGCACCGGAATACACACGCGATCGCGCTCGGAGTAGTCCAGCGCTTCGCCCACGAAAAAGCCGTTGTTCAAGATGTTGTGGTGCGACAGCGTGGCGCCTTTGGGAAACCCGGTGGTGCCCGAGGTGTACTGGATGTTGATCGGATCGTCGAACTGGAGTGACGCCTCGAGCGTGTGCAGCACATCCAGCGGTGTCTGGCGAGCATCCACCGACAGCAGCGCCGCCCACTCGTCGTCGATCACGAGTGACTGGCGCAGCTCCGGGCATTGACCGCGGACTTCGTCGAGCATGCCGACGTAGTCGGCGGTCCGAAACGCTCGGGCCAGCACCAGCAGCGAGGTGCCCGACTGCTGGACCGCGTAGCTCAGCTCGGCGGTCTTGTATGCCGGATTGATGTTGACCAGGATGGCGCCGATGCGGGCGGTGGCGTACTGCAGCACCACCCACTCGGCCCGATTGGGCGACCAGATGCCGACCCGGTCGCCTTTTCTGATCCCGCGGGTCAGGAGTCCGCGCGCCGCCAGCGTCGTCTGGTCCCAGAGCTCGGCGTACGTCGCCCGGTAGCCCTGATGGCCGACGACCAGGGCTTCGGCGTCAGGCACACGCTCGACGGTGCGGCGCAGATTTTCGCCAATGGTCTCGCCCAGCAGCGGGACGGGGCTGGCTCCGTGAACGTACGACGTCATGGCGGCCATCGCGGTCTCCTCCCCCAGTATTTGAAAAGGACTACTTGTAGTCGCGCGGGAACAGGACGGTGGTCAACTGACGGTCGGCCGGTTCGGCGAGGACCTGTTCGCTGACGGCCCGCCAACGCGCGAAGTGCGGCATGGTGCGGTGTGCGTCCAGCGCCGCCTCATCGCGGTACACCTCGTGGAAAAAGAAGCGGTTGGAGTCCGACTGGTCCGCGTAGACGTCGAAACGCAGGCAGCCGCCGCCTTCGTCGCGGACGGAGCACGTCGAATCGTCTTCGGCGGCAGCCAGGAACTGGTCACGGAGCTCGGGCTTCACCTTGAAGGCTACGAACAGAGCAATCACGCTGCGAGGATAGCGCGATGGCTCGCTCGAACAATCTCAAAGCCCGTACACGCGCAGCGGCTCGAACTGGTAGATCAGCCGCTGCTCGTCGACCATGCGGCGCGTGAACTCCTCCTCGCTCTGCTCCGCGCCCTGCCACATCAGCGGCCCAGTCGGTCGATTCAGCATGGTTCTGAACAGGCGCACGTTCAGCTCGGGTGCGTCGGGGCCGTCAAGAATACGCACGCGTGACTCGATCGTCAGGTAGCCGAAGCCGCCACCGTCAAAGACAAATAGCGTCGAGCGGGGGTCACGTCGCAGCAGACGTGTGCGGACGCGATCGCGCGTGCCGCTGCTCCACAGCCGGCCGTCGACCAGTGCCACACCGATGCGCACCGCGGTCGGCGTGCCGTCGGCACGCAGCGCGGTCATCGCCGCTGAGCGAGTCTTCTCCAGGAATGCCCGCTGTTGCTCACTGAATTCCATCGTCATATTCTCTCGCAACAAACGTGCACGGGAGGACGGCATGGTCGCCGCAGTCCGCGACGAACACATCATTCGCAGCGATTTCCCGGACGTTTCGATTCCGGACGTCTCGATCACCGAGTACGTGCTCGGCGACGCGGCCCGTCTGGGCGACAAACCAGCGATCGTCGACGGCGCCACCGGCCGCACCCTGAGCTACGCCCAACTCGTGGACGGCGTCACACGCGTGGCCGCCGGGCTGAGCGCCCATGGCCTGTCGAAGGGTGATGTGCTCGGCATCTACAGCCCGAATGTGCCCGAGTACGCGCTGGCCTTTCATGCCACCGCGAGCCTCGGCGGCATCGCGACAACCGTCAATCCCCTGTACACACCGCGCGAGCTCGCCCAGCAACTGAACGACGCCCACGCCAGCTATCTGCTCACGGTGCCCGCGTTCATGCCGAATGCGCAGGCGGCGGTGCGCGAGGTGCCGAGTATCCACGAGATCTTCGTGCTCGGCGAAGCCGAAGGCGCGACGCCCTTCGCCAGCCTGCTGGAGCATGGCGATCAGCCACCGCGGGTGACGATCGACCCGCGCCACGACCTGGTGGTCTTGCCGTATTCGAGCGGCACAACCGGCCTGCCGAAGGGGGTCATGCTCACCCACCACAACCTGGTGTCCCAGATGAGTGTCGTCAGTGGTCGAACGGACGTCGTCGCTCCGACCGAAACCGACACACTCGTGGCGTTCCTGCCGTACTTCCACATTTACGGCATCGCCATGTTCCTGTCATACGGGCTGCGCCACGGCGCGACGATCGTCAACATGGCACGGTTCGACCTCGAGCAGTATCTCGAACTTATCCAGCGCTATCGGGTCACGTACCTGCACCTGGTGCCGCCGATCGTCATCGCGCTGTCGAAACACCCGATCGTCGACAAGTACGACCTGTCGACGGCGAAGTGGGCGCTGTCGGCGGCCGCACCGCTCGGCGCACCGGCCGCCGCGGCCTTCACCGAACGCCTGGGCACTCGACTGGTGCAGGCCTATGGCATGACCGAAGTCTCGGGCGCCACACACCTCGGCTCGTGTCTACCCGACAAGATCAAGCCCACCTCGGGGGGAACCCTGCTGCCGAATGTCGAGTGTCTGGTGGTCGACCCGGCCAGCGGCGAAGGGCTCGCGCGCGGCGAGCAGGGCGAGATCTGGGTGCGCGGACCGGTGGTCATGCAGGGGTATCTCGGCCGGCCGGAGGCCACCGCGGCGACGATCGACGTCGACGGCTGGCTGCATACCGGAGACGTCGGCTATGTCGACGCGGACGGCGACGTGTTTATCGTCGATCGCGTCAAGGAGTTGATCAAGTACAAGGGCTTGCAGGTCGCGCCCGCGGAGCTGGAGGCGATTCTGCTGGGGCATCCGGCCGTGGCCGATGCCGCGGTGATTCCGAGTCCGGACGAGGAGGCGGGCGAGGTGCCCAAGGCCTTCGTCGTCCTCAAGACGCCAACCTCGCCGGAAGACATCATGGCCTTCGTCGCCGAGCGCGTCGCACCGCACAAGAAGATTCGGCTGCTCGAGACCGTCGATTCGATTCCCAAGTCGTCTACGGGCAAGATCTTGCGGCGCGTCCTGGTCGACCAGGAGCGTGCCAGAACCATTCAGAGTTGATCCGCGCGCCAACCTGGATGCCAGATGCGCCCTTCCAATCGCAGTGCGGCGTCGGGCTCGACAGGCAGCGCCGCCAGGTCTTCGACGTGGTCGATCATCACCAGCGCTGAGACCGCCGCATCAAAGGCGTCCTCGGACGCGATCGCCAGCTGGCGCTGCTCGGCATGCAGCTGAGGGTAGCGGCGTGCCAGCAGCTCAGCGCGCGCGATGGCGTTCGACTTGTGCACGGGCCCGGTCATCAGACGCGGATAGATCTCGACCACCGTCGGACGCCCGCCGTCACCACAGTACGGCCAGATCTTCGCCCCACGAACGGTATGTAGCCGGTGGAGCACCGGCATGCCACGGATCGAGCCTGTGCCGACCGCCCCCGCGCCACCGATCTGAAAAATGGACTTGGGCGCGACGCCCGCGGTTCGCGGCACGGCCAGGTCGGTGCGTCGCAGCCTGGGCTCCGCGGCGACCAGCGGTGGGCGAGAGCGGCCAGGATGCCCCCAGAATGGCGGCGCACACGCCGCGAGCCAGCCCTCGCCGTACGCTGCCACATGCGCCCACAGGTCGGGCGCGGACGTGATGCCCAGGCTGGCGACGAACCAGGTCGGAAATGAAAAGGCAAAATCGAAACCGACCACCACGTCGTCCTCGGGGAGGGCAACCAGGTGGTCGGCGATTTCCGTACGATCGCGACCAGCCTCGAGTCGGTCCAGTGTTCCGGGGCTCGAGGCTTCTGCGAGCCAGATGTGCTGACGAGCGGTGCGCGCGTCGCCAGACCAGTCCACGGCGATCACGCGCACTCCCTTATAGATCGCTTCAGTTATCGCAGACGATCGTCGAGCCCGAGGTCTCAGGGTTGCGGCACAAGGGGCCCAGGCCAGTCTGCGCGTCAGGCACGCTGATCATCGCCAGCGGGCCAGCGTGGTGCTCGCCGTTGAACGGGGTCGGCTTGTTGACGTCGAAGCCACATGGCGCCGCGTCGTCAGGGTTGTTGAACCAGAAGCCAACGTTGAAGGTGTTGGTCGGGGCGAGGTTCGCCGCGGGATCGAAGCCGAAGATCTGGTCGAGCAGGATGGTCTTGATGGTCACGTCGGCGTTGCCGTCCTGGTCGGCCTGCACGTCAGTCTGGTACCAGGCCAGGCCAAAGTTCTTGAAGTTGGGATCAGGCGTGCCATCCGCCAGCTTGTTGCTGTTCTGGACGGTGAAGAGGTCGAACCCGAGATTGGGCTTCAGATTGTGAACCCGCAGATGGAGGGTGTCGTTCAGGTCGCCTTCGTCAACCGTCACATCGGCCGTGGGCAGCTGGTTGGGGTCAGACGGGTTTTTGGCCAAACACGCTAACAGGCTATTGCTGGCGACTTCGAGCGGGAAATGTGCCTGTTCATGGGCGGCGGAAACGGAGCTGGCGGGCAGGAGAGCCGTGGCGCTGAGGGCAATGCCGATGAGAGCGGCGCCACCGCGGCGCCCGACGTGCTGGCGAAAGCTGTCGAAAAACATTGGTGATGGATTCCTTCCCTGGTAGTTGGATCTCTGTGAGGACGCGGCCGCGATGGATGCATAGTCGCGGTTGCGGGCTGGAGATCCGCCGAAGCGGTGCACCAGGGGACTGAAAATCGCCTGAAAGGCGCTCAGGTCGTCGGCGGACAGTCGAGCACGTAGCCGTAGCCCGGCTCGCTCAGGATCCGCTTCGGGTTTTCGGGGTCGACTTCGAGCTTGCGGCGCAAGTGGCGGACGTAGGCCCACAGGTAGTCGCGATCGTCGCGATATTCGGGCCCCCAGACCTTCGTCAGCAGCTCGGTGTGCGAGAGCACCTTGCCCGCGTTCAGCGCCAGTTGCTGCAGCAGCTGAAATTCGGTCGGCGTCAGCTTGACCGCTTCATCGTTCATGATCACCCGCCGACGGACGAAGTCGATGGTCAGCTCGCCGCAGCGCACCACCGACGGCGCCGAGCTGCCGGCACCTTGCTGGACGCGACGCAGCACCGCCTGGATGCGGGCGAGCAGCTCGGGCGGCGAGAACGGTTTGGTGAGGTAATCGTCGGCACCCGCCTCGAAGCCACGGAGTTTGTCGACCTGCTCGCCGCGGGCGGTGAGCATGAGCACCGGCACCAGCGAGAACTCACGAATGCGCTTGCAGACCTCGAAGCCGTCGAGCTTGGGCAGCATGAGATCCAGCACGATCAGGTCCGGCTGATCGGCGGCGGCCATATCCAGCGCCGCTTCGCCGTCGCCGGCGGTCAGCACGCGGTAACCCGCGCGGTCCAGGTGGGTGCGGACCAGGCGCTGGATCAGCGGGTCGTCGTCGGCGATCAGGACGGACTGGCGCTCGGCCACACCTCAGCTCCAGAGCCTACCCCGAGGGGTTGGCGGTCCGCGTCCGACGCTTCGGCCAGGGCCGGCAAGGTGAACCAGAAGGTGCTGCCCTGCCCTGGTGTGCTCTGCACCGCGATTCGACCGCCGTGCGCCTCCACCAGGCTCTTGCAGATGAACAGCCCCAGACCAGCACCCTTGACTCCGACACGCCCACCATCCACACGATAGAACCGTTCGAACAGGTGCTCGACCGCCTCGGGTGGAATGCCGCTGCCGTGGTCCGAAACGCTGACACCCACCTGGCCATCTTCAGTGGGCCAGACTCGCACGCGAATGGGCCCGCCTCCCGGCGAATACTTGATCGCGTTGTCCACGAGATTGGCCAGCACCTGTTCGACGCGGATGGGGTCGGCGTCAGCCAGAGGCAGGCCTGGACGGGTCTCCAGGTGTAGTGTCCAGTTCGTGGCCAGTAACCGCCGCTGGGCGAGCACGCGCTCCGCGATACGCTCCACACGGACCGGCTCACGCTGCAGGCTGAGGACACCCGCGTCGAGGGTTGCCGCGTCGAGCAGGTTGTCGACGAGACCCGACAACTGCGACGCCGACAGCGCGATGACCTCCAGGAATTCACGCTGCGTTTGGTCGTCCCACGGGCCATCCTGCAGCAGGGTGTCGGCGTAGCCGCTGATGGCGGTGAGTGGCGAACGCAGCTCGTGCGACACCGTGGCCAGCAGCGCGGAGCGCATGCGCTCGGCCTCCGTCTCGCGCGTCACGTCGCGCAGGACGAAGATGCGACCCAGGATCGGTCCCTCACCGTGGAAGCGCACTGGCGCCGAGTACACGCGCAAGCACAGGTAGGGTTCGACGCGCTCCAGGTCGGCGGCCGCGACGTGCTCGGCATCGGCCAGCCAGCGCTCGGCGAGCGTGCCGAACTCGACCTCGGGATTCTCCGTGTACGTCAGGCTCGACGCCGCGCCCAGGCTCGCCTCACCGACGAGATCGGTCCACACCTTGTTGGCGACCACCGTCTGACCGTGCGGATCGACCATCAGGATGCCATCGCCGGTAGATCCCAGCACCGCGTCGAGGACGTCGCGCTCTTCGCGCAGGCGCTCGGTCATGTCGGCGACCTGCTGTCGCATCTGTTCGAAGGCGGTCGCCAGGCTCCCAACTCCGTCGTGCGAGCTCACCTGGACGGGCTGATCGAACGAGCCGGCGGCGATGCGCTGGGAGGCCGCGGTCAGGTGGGCCAGCGGCCGGGTGAGCGAGCGCGCCAGGAACCAGGCTGCGATTGCGCCGGCCACCAGGACGAGCAGGCTCACGAGCCACAGGCCACTTTGCGCATTAGACGTGGCGTGCTGGACCTCCGACAACGGCACGTCGAACGCCACGCTCGCGGCGGGCTCGCCGCTGGGCGACGCCATGGACACGTGGCACGTCGAGACCAGGCCGGCGGTCGTGGTGCAACTGTCGGGCGCGGGTGTCGGGTCCAGCCGCATCTGGGACGCCGCCGCGTCGCCTCCCGAGAGCCGGTCGAGGAAACGATCGTCGAGCGGATCGGCGATCATGACCGCGCCCACGATCGGGCCGTCCAGACCGTTCTGACGTACCGGCACATAGCCGCGCAGGGCCGCGCCCAGCTCGTCGCCGGATTCGACGCCGCTGACGTCCTGGCCGGCCAGCGCCAGGCGCAGACCACCAAGCTGGCCCGACAGATCATCACCGCTCAGGTCGGGGGCATGCCCGCGTGAAACGACGATGCCGCTGGCATCGGTCACCGTGACACTGGTGCCCTGGAGATTGGCGACCTCGCCTGACCACTGGCGAAGGGGGCCCGGATTGTTGCCGACGAGCGCGGCGATCACCGCCGGATACAGCGAGATCGCCTGACCTTCGGCCACCAGCGTGGCGCTACGCTCCTGGTAGAGGGAGCGGACCTCCTGCGCGCGCGCCACGGCCTGGTTGTTGGCTTCGCGCTGCGCCCCGTCGGCCAGACGGTTCTGGACCACGATGGTGCCGAGCACATCGCCCGCCAGCAGGGTCAACACAATCGCGAGCAGGATTTTGGTTCGCAGGCGCATGGCCGGGTGTGCCCATCGTGATCGCCGGACCGTGGTGCGTCAAGGTAGGCGAACCGAAAATCAGGCGGCGGGGCCTGAAAATGTCCTGAAGATTCGTGCCGGGGCACGTCTCACATCAGGTTCCAAGGCAAGTCCAAGGCAGGCGAGTTCGTGACGGCTTCCTTATGTGGATTTAAGCGCCCGCTCTTCGGGCGTTAGCTTCCGCTTAATGCTTATCGCCGATCCTTGATTCCAATGCCCGCGCCTTCGGCTGGACTGTGGAACTGACATGGGATTGACCCGCCTCGCGATACATCGGCCGCTGACCGTTCTCATGGGCATTCTGGCCCTGGTTCTCATGGGCGGGGTGGCGTACACGTACCTCCACGTCGATCGCCTGCCACCCGTCACCATTGGCGTCGTCTCGGTTAGCAGCTCGCTGCCGAATGCGTCCGCGGAAAACGTGGAGCTGCTCGTCACCGAGCCTATCGAGAACGCGATCTCGGGCATCTCCGGCGTCGACACCGTCACCTCGACGTCGAGCGAGGGCAGCGCGTCGGTCATTGTCCAGCTCGCCGACGGTTACGACCCCACCCAGGCCGACCTGGACATTCAGCAAGCCATGGGTCCGGTCGCGCGCAGGCTCCCAACCGCGGCGACGGCGCCAGTGGTGCGTAAGTTCGATCCCAACGCGTCGCCGATCATGGACGTCGCCTTTACCGGCGCCCCGCTCGACCAGCTGTACAACATCGCCACCAACGACATCCAACCGGACCTGGAGTCCGTACCGGGCGTCGGCCAGGTCAACATCTCCGGCGGCCTGCAGAGCGAGATCGAAGTCCAGGTCGACTACGCCAAGCTCGCCGCGTATGGCGTCTCGATCGAACAGGTCAACACGGCGTTGACCAACGCCAACGTGGCCGTCCCGTCGGGATCGGTACCGGTCGGCACGCAGATCATCAACGTCGTCCCCCAGGGTCTGTTCACCAATATTCAGGACATCCAGAACGTCCTGATCAGCGATTCATCCACCGGTGGACCGATCACCGTTGGCGACGTCGCCAACGTCGTCCAGACCAACAAGCAGCAGTTCAACCTGCAGCGGCTCAATGGTCAGGACGCGGGCGGCCTGAGCATTACCCCCAACTCCGACGCCAACACGGTAGCAGTCGCCGACGCGCTGCGTGCCGAGCTCACCCACCTGCAGCAACTGCTGCCGGCCGGCACGACCGTCACCGTCACGAACGATCAGTCGCTGTTCACGCGCGCGTCACTCGACTCCATCCAGCACGACCTGGCGCTGGCGGTCATGATGGTGGCGATCGTCATCCTGGTGTTCCTGCACGACTGGAAGCACACGATCATCGTGCTGTGCGCGATCCCGACCAGCCTGATCAGCACGTTCCTGGTCATGTACCTCCTCGGCTTCACGCTCAACACGATGAGCATGATGGCGCTGGCCCTCATGATCGGCATCCTGGTCGACGACTCGATCGTCGTCCTCGAGAATATTCATCGCCATCTCCAGTTAGGAGAAAGTCCGTGGCAAGCGGCCATCAACGGCCGCAGCGAGATCGGCATGGCGGCCATCGCCATCACCATGGCCGACGTGGTCGTCTATACGCCGATCGCCTTCATGAACGGCTCGATCGGACAGCTGTTCCGTCAGTACGGCCTGACCGTCGTGACCGCCACGCTGTTTTCGATGCTCATGTCGTTCACGCTGACCCCGATGCTGGCCTCACGCTGGCTGAAGCATGGCGGTAAGCCGCGCTTCAAGCGATTGAGTCGTTTCGGCGACGCCTGGGACCGAGGCTTCCTCAAAGTCGGAGCCTTTTTCTCGAACTCGGTGCCGGTCACGCTGCGCGCCCGCTGGCTGGTCCTGCTGATCAGCGTAGCGATGGTGGTCGCGGTGGCGATGATGATCCCACTGCACTTACTAGGCACCGAATACGCGCCCGCTGAGGACGACAACGCCTTCACCGTGAATCTGCAGCTACCGCCGGGTACGTCCTTATCGGCGACCGACGACGCAGCGCGCCAGATGGAGGGCTTCATCAAGGCCATGCCCGAGGTGCAGTACTACTTCACCTCGGTCTCTATTCCGGGCGGAGGCGGGTTCAGCCGCGGCGGCGCCAGCACCGTCAGTATCGACGTCCAGACTGTCCCCAAAGAACAGCGCAAGCGTTCGGTCTTCGACCTGATTAGCGCCCTGCGCGCTAACTCACGACAGATCGCGGGGGCCAACTTCAACGGCGGCGTCTCCAGCCCGCTGCCAGGCGGTGGCGGCGGTGGCGCCGGCAGCATCAGCATTGCCATCAGCGGTCCCGACCTCGACCAGGTCACCAGCCTGTCGCAGCAAGCACAGAATGTCCTGCAAACCATCCCTGGCGTCCAGGATGTCCGCAACAGCAACTTGAATACGGTTCCCGAACTCGACATCACCCTCAATCGGGTGCTCATGGCCCAATTGGGCATCACCAACCAGCAAGTCGACAATGCCCTGGCGTCCGCCATTGGCGGCACCACGGTGACCGAATTTCAGCCCCCGGGAACCGAGCAGGAGGACATCACCCTGCTCGCCGATCCAGCCAAGCGCTACGACCTGTCCACCCTCGGTCAGCTGCCCGTGGGTGTCGAATCGGCGGCCACGGGCAGCGGTGCAAGCACGACGACCGCCCCGCCGGTGATCACCCTCAGCCAGGTGGCCACACTGCAGAATGGCAACGGGCCTGTCACCATCCAGCGGATCAACCGCGAGGTGACGGCGAGCATCTCCGCCACCCCAGTTGGCCGACCC
>JAFAWJ010000827.1 GCA_019242065.1 Chloroflexota bacterium | reverse complement strand
GCGCATGCGCGGGCTCCCAGAGTGGCGCATGCGCCACTCTCCCCAGCGGCACATGTGCCGCTGGCTGCTAACGCAAAGGGTCAGGGGGTCTGCGACCCCCCGCCGCCGTTCGCTGCGCTCACTCCCGCGGCGTCCCCCCGCGTACGTGCTGACCGCGGTTGGTAGGTTGGGCTCGCCCTTACACACCTCGAGTTAGGCCAAATATCGTTGGCAGCATCCCGAGCCTCAATACGTGGAAAGAATGGGTTGTCCGATTGACGACCGATGAGACGATCTCAAGGAGAAGTTGAGTGCGCTGGCCGTGTCTCTAATCGCGGCGAGCACGTAACGCGGGGGGTCGCCGCGGGAGTGAGCGCAGCGAACGGCGGCGGGGGGTCGCAGACCCCCTGACCCTTTGCGTTAGCACCCAGCGGCACATGTGCCGCTGGGCAGAGTGGCGCATGCGCCACTCTGGGAGCCCGCGCATGCGCGGGCTCCTCCAAACAAACTAAAACACCGGTCGTGAGTGTTCGCCAACCTCACCCCGCAGCGTGTCGACCGCGTGCGGCAGTGCGGCGCAGATCACCTCCAGATTCTCACGCACCGCCTTCGGGTTGCCGGGCAAATTGATGATCAGCGTGCGTTTGCGCACGCCGGCGACGCCGCGCGACAGCATGCCCATCGGCGTCACCTGCAGGCTGGCAGCCCGCATGGCTTCGGCGATACCCGGCACCTCGTAGTCGATCGACCGCAGCGTGATCTGCGGCGTCACGTCACGCGGCGCCAACCCGGTCCCGCCAGTCGTCAGGATCAAGTCCACGTCGTTACGTTCCGACAGGTGAAACAGGGCCTCGCCGATCAACTGCTCCACGTCAGGCACCACGCGATAGTCCACTTCGGTGAACTCCACGGCGTGAGACGTCAGCGCCTCGCGGATCGCGGGGCCACCGGCGTCTTCGCGCTCGCCGCGCGAGGCTTTGTCGCTGACGGTGACGATCGCCAGGCGGATCATGGTCGCACGAACTCACCGCTTTTGCCGCCGGCCTTGTGCAGCAACTGAATGTCGCCAATGGTCATGCCGCGGTCCACCGCCTTGCACATGTCGTATACCGTGAGCGCCGCGACGGACACCGCGGTCAGCGCTTCCATCTCCACACCCGTACGACCGGTCACCCGCACCGTAGCGCGGATCTCCAGCATGGCTCGCTCGACATCCAGGTCGAAGTCCATCTCGACGCCGGTAATCGGCAGCGGATGGCACAGCGGAATCAGGTCCGGCGTCCGCTTGGCGGCCATGACGCCGGCGACCTGCGCGACACCCAGGACGTCGCCCTTGGCCACGCCACCGGCGGCGATCAGTCGGGCGGTGTCGGCGTGCATGTCGACAACCGCGCGCGCGGTGGCTTCGCGGCGGGTGACGTCCTTGTCAGAGACGTCGACCATGCGACCGCGGCCAGACGCGTCGAGATGGGTCAGTCCAGTCATAGCGGCTGCAGCACCTCCACACATTCGCCAATAAGGATGGCAGGATCGAGGCCCTCGAAGCCCATGTAGCCGAGCAGCTCGTCCGCCGAGTGACGCCGGCCCGGGCGCCACAGCTCGTCTTTGACGAAGTGCGCCGCTCGCGCCGAGCGCCACCACTCCTCGTCGAATTCACGCTTCAAAAAGAGCCGCAGCTGCGCCGCAAAGACCTCAGCCCGCATGCGGATCGTCGCATCCAGCGCGGACCACGGTGCGCCCAACAACAGACGCAAGTACTCGTCCGGAAAGTGGCGGACGCGGGTGGCGGTGCTCAGGGCCTCTTCGAAGTCGGCGGCCATGGACCCCCCGGGCTCCGCTTGCCACAAGCGCTGCTCGTAAGTGGCCAGCGCCGCGGTGCGTCGCACGCGATACAGCCACTCGAGATGGGTAATCACCCGAAAGTCCTCGTTGGCCACGTACTCCATGCGCTGCGCCAGCCAGTTCGGGTCGCGCAGCAGACCTTCGAGGACAAAGCCATACCCCAGCGTTGGCGCCGCATCGCCCAGCCACCGCTCCCAGACTCGTAGCGAGCCGTCGGTGTGCGCCAGGTGCTCCGCCATGCCGAGACCGCGCAGGCTGCGCGCCAGGTCTTGCCAGCCGCCAACCAGCTTGAGCAGCACGCGCGCGTCGGCGGGCACTTCGAGCGGCAAGCACCTGAGCCCTGCCGCGACGCCTGGCTCCAGGCGAATGCTGGTTTGCTCCTCGAGCTCGATGCCCAGGTCACGCATGGCACGGATCACGGCTGGCATCCGCAAGCGCTCGGCAAAGACGGTGTCGAAGCGGGGCGCACGAAACGCCCAGTCGACGTCGGCGCGCCAGACGTCGTCGATCGGCAGCTCCAGCTGCCCGAGGTAGACGCCCAGACCGTGGCCGTACACGTCGGCGGTCTGGTCGAGCAGGCTGTTCGACAGCTTGCTCGTCATCGCCAGGTCAATGCCGAGCAAACTCGACCAGAACCCCAGCCAGTCGTCGCTGCCGAGGGGCACCAGTTCGGCGCGCAGCGTCTCCTGCCAGCGTTCGAGGATGGGCGTCAGCTCGTCGCGCAAGACGGTGCGCCAGGCGTCTTCGAGCGCGTGCCGACGCGGGACGTCGAGCACCAGCGGCCAGCGCGCCGCCGCCTCGCGCCAGGCCAGGGTCTCCTCTTCGAAGACAACCGTCGCGTCGTTCTCGAGTCGGGTGAGGCGCACGGCGAAGTCACGCGTCTGACCTTCCAGGTGGCCGGCGGCGAGCAGTGCCGAGAGTCTGGCGAGCTGGCGCGGATCCTCGGGTGCGGCCGCCTGCAGGTCGTCCCACAGGTCAGTTGACGTAAAGTCAGGAAAGTCGGTGGTGTACAGGCTGACCAGGCCGCGGCCGGGTCGCAACGCGCGCTGGAACTGGTGCTCGCGCCAGGCGCGCGCTTCCAGAAATGCCTCGGCTTGAATCTCGAAACCCTCGAGCGCCAGGCCGGGCACCCCTGGAGTTTAGACTCACAGGGCATGGACCGCACGCCGAGCACCACGCGGATCTCGTCGCTCGATCGCATGCGGGCAGCGCTGGCGAGCGAGGGGCTGGCTGACGCGCGGATCGTCACGTTCCCCGAGGGCACCCACACGGCCATCGCGGCGGCGGCGGCGCTCGGCACCCAGGTTGACAGGATCGTCAAGTCACTGGTGTTCATGGCCGGCGAGCGCGCCATCCTGGTGCTGGCGTCCGGACCAAACCGGGTCGACGTGGCCAGGGTTGGACGGCTGGTGGGCGAGCCGATCACGCGGGCCAACGCCGACCAGGTGCGTCAGGCGACGGGCTATGCGATCGGCGGGGTGCCTCCGTTTGGACACACCCAGCACCTGCGGACCGTGCTGGACCGCGACCTGCTGGCGTTCGACGAAGTGTGGGCCGCCGCCGGCCGTCCCGACAGCGTCTTTCCGATCGATCCACGTGACCTGGTGCGCATCACGAGTGCCGAGGTCGCCGAAGTGGCCGAGTCGACGTGACGTCAACAACTCGCGAGCTGTTCAACGTGCGCACGCCACCGGCTGCGCTTGCCGAACTTTTGCGGGCGTTACCAGTCGCAGTTGCCTGCGAAGAGGTTGCTACGGCGGACGCGCTCGATCGTGTGCTGGCCGAGGACGTCCACTCGCCGGCCGATCTGCCGACATTCCGTCGCTCGACCATGGACGGCTTCGCGGTGCGCGCCAACAACACGTTCGGCGCCAGCGAGGGCTTACCCGCGTACCTGGAGATCGTCGACGAGGTGTTCATGGGCCACGCGCCGAGCCGGCCCGTGGCGCTCGGCGAGTGCCTGCGCATCGCCACCGGCGGCATGCTGCCCGACGGCGCCGACGCGGTGCTGATGGTCGAGCAGACGCAGCAGGTTGGCCCGAGCACGATCGAGGCGCTGCGCCCCGTGGCGCCCGGCGAGAACGTGGTGCAGGTTGGCGAGGACGTGCGCGTCGGCGACTCCATCCTGCCTCGCGGCCACACGCTGCGCGCGCAGGACCTCGGCGGGCTCGTGGCGCTGGGCATTACCCGCGTCCAGGTCGCGCGGCGGTTGCGCGTGGGCATCGTCTCGGGCGGCGACGAGCTGGTTGATCCGCATCGCGAGCCTGGCGCGGGCCAGATTCGGGACATCAACTCGTACACGCTGGCGGCGCTGATCGAGCGCGACGGGCAGACGCCGTGTGTGCTGGGCATCTTTCCCGACGCCTACGACGTGCTGCATGCGGCTGCCCAGCGCGCGCTGGCGGAAAACGACGTGGTGATCCTGTCCGCGGGCAGCTCGGTGAGCACCCGCGACATGACCGCGCAGGTCATCGGCGACCTTGGCCAGCCGGGGGTGCTGGTCCACGGCGTGTCGCTGAAGCCTGGCAAACCGACGATCCTGGGCGTCTGCGACGGCAAGCCGGTTTTTGGCCTGCCGGGGAATCCCGTGTCGTGCATGGTGACGTATGACCTGTTTGTCGGCCCGACGTTGGCGCACCTGGTGGGCGCATCCGTTTCGGCGCGGCGGACC
>JAFAWJ010000773.1 GCA_019242065.1 Chloroflexota bacterium | reverse complement strand
CGATGGTCTACAGCAACAAGATCATGGCCGTGCCCGTCTCGGCCGGCGGCGTGCGCCAGTCGCCACTCCTGCTGGCGCGCGGCGGCGACCTCGACAACGCCGGCATCACCAGCATTACCAGCCCCGACGACTTCATGGGCGTCTGCAAGCAACTGAACAATCCGGGCACACGCTGGGCCCTCGGCGCCAACACGCTGGTCAACTGGCTGGCGATGGTCTACGGTGCGCCCAACAGCTGGAGCGAGTCTGGCGGAAAATTCACCAAGGATTACGAGACACCCGAATACAAAGAAGCGGTCGCCTACCATCGCGCGCTGTGGGACGCTGGCGTCTTCTATCCGGACTCCGCGTCGCTGTCCGGCAGTCCGGCGGGCGTGCAGTACTACGGTGGCAAATTCGTCTTTTCGCCACACGCCAGCTGGTCGCTGGTCGCGTACCAGACCGCCTGGGAGCGCGCCAACGCGGGCGATCCCGACTTCAAGCCGCGCGCGGTGCTGCCCTTCAACAAGGACGGCACCGGCCGTGCGGCGCAGTACATCGGCCTCGGCTCCACGGGCACGATCGCGCTGAAAAAGGCGTCCACCGACCGGATCAAGGAGCTGCTCGGCATCCTGAACTACGTCAGTGCTCCGGTGGGTACCAGCGAGGCACTCCTGATGCAATACGGCGTGGAGGGAACGGATTTCACACGCGACGCCAACGGCAATCCAGTCCAGACACAGCAAGGTCTGAGCGACACCATCGTCCCGTGGAAGAACATCGGCGGACCCCCGGACTACCTGTTCAGCTCCACCTCCGCCGAGTTCGTGCCCTACACCTACCAGGCCCAAAAAGACCACTTTGCGGTGACCCAGGCCAATCCGATCGCCGGCCTGTACTCGCCGACGGACAGCTCCAAAGGCATCACCCTGCGCAACACGTTCATCGACAAGATGAACGACATCCTGTTCGGCCGCGCCCCCGTCAGCGGCTTCGACGCCCTGGTCGCCGAATGGCGCGCGAACGGCGGAGACACGATCCGAAGCGAATACGAACAAGCCTTCCAGCAAGCCAACGCCTGAGCTGCTCATTGTTGGAGGGAGTCCGCGGCGACCCCCCGCGTACGTGCTCGCCGCGACTGCCAAAAAAATCTTGTTCAGAGCGGTCCTGTTCTTCAGAAGCGTTCGCGCCGCTCCAGCGCGCGCGTCAGCGCTCGCGCCGTCAGCCCGCGCGCCACGTGCAGCCGGTAGCCGCGCGTGGCGTGCTGGTCGTCGCCTGGCTCCAGGTCGGCCATGGCAGCGGCGGCGGCTCGGGCAAAGGCGTCCGCCGTCGGCCACTCGCCAACCAGCGCCATCTCCCCGTGCGGTGCTCGCAGCGGACGCGGACCCATCGACGTGTACGCCAGCCGCGCCAGGTCGATGCGACCCTCGGCATCCAGCCCCAGGACCGCCGCCACGCCGACCATGGCGAAATCGCCGCGCCGCCGCGCCACCTCGTCAAACGCCCATCCGGCCCGCTGTGGCAAGCGCGGCAGCCGCACCTCGGTCAGCAGCTCGTCAGACCGCAACGCAGTCGTGAACGGCCCGACAAAGAAGTCCTGAGCGGCAATGACGCGCTCGCCGCGAGCGCTCTGCGCCACCAGCTGGGCATCGAGCGCCAGGGCAACGGTGCACAGCTCCGCGGCGGGGTCCGCATGCGCCAGACTGCCACCCAGGGTGCCGCGGTTGCGGATGGGAGCATGCGCCACCAGCGGCAGCGCCTCGGCCACCAGCGGTGCCAACCGCGCGACCAGCGGTGAGCGCTCCAATGCGCTCTGGCGCGTCATCGCACCAATTGCCAATCCATCGTCCGACTCGCGAATGTACTGGAGCTCCGCGAGTCGATTCAGGTCGACCAGCACGTCCGGTCGCGCCAGCCGGAAATTCATGAGCGGCACCAGGCTCTGGCCGCCGGCCAGCACTTTCACCTCATGATCCGAATCGCCCAGTAGCCGCAGGGCGTGTGCGACGCTGCTGGCGACCTCCAGTTCAAATACCGCCGGCTTCAAGCGTGTTCCTCGCCAGGACGCGCAATCACTGATCTCGCCGCCTCGAAGATCTGCTGATAACCGGTGCAGCGGCACAGGTTGCCCGACGTCGCCTCGATCAATTCCGCGTCAGTGGGCGCGGCATTCTTGCTAAGCAGGTCCGTCAGCGTAATCAGCACGCCCGGCGTGCAGTAGCCGCACTGCAGCGCGTGGTGCTCGCAAAACGCTGACTGCAACCGGCTCAGACCATCCCGCGTCTCCAGCCCTTCGACCGTCGTAATACTCGCACCGTCCACCTGCGCCGCGAAGATCAGACACGAGCGCACGACCTCGCCGTCCAGGATCACGTTGCAGCACCCACACACGCCGTGCTCACAACCAACGTGTGTCCCATGCAGGTGGAGGTCCTCACGCAGACAATCCAGCAAGCTGCGCCGCGCCTCGACTGCCGCCGTCATCCGTGTGCCGTTGACGGTCAGGGTGATGACGTGGAGGCCGGGCACGAGCGAAGTATACTCCGGAGGCATGCCAGCGGCGGACTCCAGACCGAAGCTGCACTACATCGGTCAGCCACTGCCCGTCGTCGAGGACCGTCGTTTCGTGCGCGGCCGCGGCCGCTACATCAACGACCTTGAGCTTCCGGGCATGCTCCACGTGGCGGTGGTCCCCGCACCGGTAGCGCACGCCAGACTCCTGTCGGTCGACGTCTCGCGCGCATTGGACCAGCCGGGTGTCGTCACCGCGTTCACCGGTGGCGAAATTACCCGCTGGATGGATCCGATTCCGCAAGAGTTCATGCAACTACCGGATGTGCACTGGTATCCACTGGCCACTGACAAGATCCGCGTCGCCGGCGAATGGCTCGCCGCGGTCGTCGCCACCAGCCGCGCCGAAGCGGAGGATGCCGCCGAAGCGGTTACGTACGAGTACGAAGCATTGCCGCCGATCGTCGATCCGGAGGACGCGCTTCGACCGGACGCGCCACTCCTGCATGCCAACCTGCCCTCCAATGTGGCTGCCCACCAGAGCCAGACGTTCGGCGACGTCGACGGAGCATTTGCTCGCGCGGAGCGGGTGTTCGAGTACCGCTATCGTTGGCATCGGCACTCGGGGGTACCGCTGGAAACCTTCGGGTGTGTGGCGGCGTCTCGAGCGGATGGCTCTCTCGACATCTGGGCATCACAGCAGAATCCCGGGATCCAGCAGGAGATGATGGACAACCTGCGTCTGCCATCGGCTCGGGTCCACATGGACGTCGACATCGGCGGCTCTTACGGCTCCAAGCGTGGCAAGAAACAGATGTACATCGCCGCCGTCGCGGCGCTCATGACCGGCCGGCCCGTCAAGTTCATGGAGGACCGGGTCGAAAATCTCGTCGCCGGAGATAACCATGGCTCCGACCGCATCTATACCACGCGTGTCGCCGTCACCGACGACGGGATCCTCGAGGCGCTCGACATTCACGTGATCGAAGACGTCGGCGCCTACGGCGGACGCGTCACCATTCGTAAACCGGTTACCGCCCTGAACGGACCCTACCGCATTCCATATATCCGCTACAGCGGCGACCTGGTCTTCACCTGCAAGACCAATCAGGTTCCCTTCCGCGGCAACGGCCAGGCGCCGCACAATTTCATGCTCGAACGCACCATGGACTTGCTGGCACGCGACCTGGGCATCGATCGCGTCGAGCTGCGCCTGAAAAACTACATCCACCGCGACGAATTTCCGTACCAGACGCCGAGCGGCAGCGTCTACGACTCCGGCAATTACGAAGGCGCGATGGAGCGCCTGCTCACCGCGTCCGACTACGCTGGCCTGCGCCGGGAGCAGGCGGAATTACGCGATGAAGGGCGGCTGGTCGGCATCGGCATCGCGGGCTGCCTGGAGCCAAGCGGCACACCCACCGGCGGACCCGAAGGCGCGCGCATCGAGATCGACCAGCGCGGCCGGGTGATCGTGACCATCGGCTTCCAGTCGGCCGGCCAGAGCCACGAAACCATGGTCAGTCAGATCGTGTGTGACGAGCTGGGGGTGGATCCGGGCGACGTCCTGGTCGAGCGTCAGAGCGGTATGGGCGGCATCGTCGGCGGCGCCACCACCGGTTCGCGCATGACCCTGATGCTGGGCGGCGCGCTGCATCTGGCCGCGGGCAAGGTGCGCGCCAAACTGCGGCGCCTGGCCGCGCACGTGTTCGAAATCGACGAGTCGGACATCCTCGTAGACGGCAATCGCTACAGCGTCGTCGGCGACCCGACTCGGGTGAAGGACCTGCGTGAGCTCG
>JAFAWJ010000558.1 GCA_019242065.1 Chloroflexota bacterium | reverse complement strand
CTGCGACCCACACAGTAATTCATGTTCTGGATAGGGCGCCGCACCGCCGGCGACCGTGCGCATCAACACTCGTGCCTGAGCGTCCTCGACGTTTGCCAACGCCGCTGTGGCGGCGTTGATGGGCTGACAAGCAGACGGTGGTGGGGCTGGTATCGTGTCGACCGGCGCATGGGCCGTAAGTGCCTGAAACAGCGTGGCGAGTGCGAGCGTGCTTACCACCAGGGCTAGCCAGGCCAGCCCTCGCCCCGTCTCGCAGGGTGTTGCTGCTCGAGATTGCATGCAGCTCCCGGTCACTGACAATCAGCCGTTGACCACGAGCCGATAGCCCTTATCCTGCAATCGCACCAGCTCACCGATCGCGGCTGGGATCAGCATGCCGCCGGGAATAAGATGGGCCTGAATGTCCGAAACAATCTCGTCGGCTAAGAGGTGATCGGTGTTCTGTTCACTAGAGGCGACCGCACCGACGTGCGCATGGACAGTCTGGTGGCAGATGAGGAACAGAACGCCGCGGCGCTGGAGTCCCTCGATGCTCAGGTCGGCGTAGTAGGGATTGGAGCGTTCCGACGGCGGCTGGTCCACAGGTGGGTTCTTGCTGGCGAACCAGATATTGCGAACCGCGGCCTGCCCGGTGGCGGGATCAGACCTTGAACACGTCGCCCAGCGGGTACTTCGCCCACAACGTGTCGTCGTACATGGCCAGGTTGGCGGAGGCATACGCCTGGACGACGACCTGGATCTGATCGGGCGAGACGTCGTATGAGAATTGAAAACCGTTCAGGCCGTTGCTTAGGTTGTTGAAGATGATCGGATCCCTCCGTGTCTATCCTTGGTGAGACAGGTTGAAGGCCTGAAATTAGCGAGTTGGAGGGCGTGAGGAAGGTCGCGAGATTCCATGCTGATGACAACCGAGCTGTCCGGCCGGCATGCTGTGCCGGTGGACGAGCCGACTGACCCAGAGGTGCCTGAGCGTGCAAGGCGCCGGGTGTTTTCCGCGCAATACAAACTGAAGATCCTGGCGGAGTACGAACGCAGGAGTCCCGTCATGCGGAGTGCTCTGCTCCGACGCGAGGGGTTGTACACCTCGTCGATCTCGGAGTGGCGCCGACAGCGGGACGCGGGCGCGCTGCAGGCGCTTGGCGGGACGCGCGGCCGACCAGCGGCTCAGCCGAGTGAGCGTGAGTTGGAGCGGCTGCGTCAGGAGGTGGCTCAGTTGCAGGCCGAACTGGGCAAAGCCCAGCGGGTGATTGATGTCCAGCGAAAACTCTCCGCGCTGCTGGAGCAGCTCGCCACGGGCAGCGCGGAGCCGAGCGGCGGCGAGCCGACGTAATGGTCGATCAGACCATCGCCGACCTGGCGCCGAGCATCGGCACACGCGCGGCCTGCGCGGCGCTGGGGCGTGCACGCGCCACCTACTATCGGCACCATCGCCAGAGCCCGCCGCCACCACGCGCGTTTCGAACTCCGAGGCCACAACCGCGGGCACTCAGTCCAACAGAACGAGCTGAGGTGCTGAACATCCTGCACCAGGAGCGCTTCGTCGATCAGGCGCCGGCCACGATCTATGCGACGTTGTTGGATGAAGGCCGCTACGTATGCTCCGTGCCGACGATGTACCGTGTGCTGCGCGCCGCCGACGAAGTGCGTGAGCGCCGCCGTCAGGCCAGCCATCCGGCGACGGTGAAACCGGAGCTGTTAGCCAGCGGTCCGAACCGTGTGTGGAGCTGGGACATCACCAAGTTGCTCGGCCCTGAGAAATGGACGTACTACCACCTGTACGTCATCATCGACATCTACAGCCGCTACGTCCCGGGCTGGCTGCTGGCCACGCGTGAAACCGCCGAGCTGGCGGAGCACTTCATCGCAGAAACGATCCGCAAGCACAACGTGGCCACCGACCAGCTGACGATCCACGCTGATCGCGGGACGTCCATGGCCTCCAAGACTGTGGCACTGCTCTTGGCCGACCTGGGCGTCACCAAGAGCCACTCGCGCCCACACTGCTCGAACGACAACCCGTATTCCGAGGCCCAGTTCAAGACCCTCAAGTATCGGCCAGACTTCCCGGACCGTTTCGGCTCGATTGAAGACGGCCGCATCTTCTGCCGTCGCTTCTTCAGTTGGTACAACGACCATCACCGTCATTCTGGTATCGGGTTCCACACCCCAGCCGCCGTCCACTACGGACGCGCCGAAGGCCTCCAGCTCAAGCGCGCTCGCGTCCTCCACACCGTGTTTGCCGCGCACCCCGAGCGCTTCGTCCGCCATCCACCCATCCCACCTCAGCTGCCGGGCGTCGCCTGGATCAATAAACCCACGGAGGTCATTCACACTCACTAATTTCCCAGCCGACTGGTCTCACTAGGGTTGACAGCTTCCGCCAGCAGATATCGTCCGTAACCGCTGATCGTCGAGTACGAGCTCCCGAATTGCCTGCGGGAGCTGGCCACGTTGCCACCGGCACTCGAGTCGCCCTGCGCTTTCGCCTTCGCGATCCAGCGCGGCAGCACATGCGGCCTTGATCGCGTACGCGGCCGCACCGACCCCATGCGGCGACGTGTGCGACGCCGCGGCTTGTAAGCAACAAACGACCCTAGCGTACGAGCGTACCGGTTGACCTGGAGGTTGCAGATGCGTCTCGGTCCAGGTTGTGGCTGGTGATCGAAACCGCTGTAGTCCGCCAGTTTCACAAATGTGTCTCCAACTTGTCTGCGTAGGTACATTCTGGAGCCGGACTGGGCACAGCACCCCACACGCTGCAGCCGCGGCGCGAAGAGCGGAGGTGGCGGAGCGCTTGAGGGACACGTCCTCCGACTGAATTCTCAGGGGTGTCGGTGGTACGGGCGTGTCGCGGTGGGGATACCACATCAGGAATCGAGCCGGGTGTCTGCTCGCGCAGGAAGTAACAGCGCGCGTGGTCCCGAGGCGGACGACGTCACCTTCACGATCAATCCGCGCAATTTGTCAGACTTTCTGCTCGACCTGGTTGGCACCCGGGCCTCCAGAGCTGCCACCGGTAAACGCGGCCAGATCACACTCCGTGAGTTATCCACAGCGCGCGAACCCGAGACCGTCTATGGAAATTCTGCCGTGCTTTCGCGCGGCTTGGACAATTTGGCTCGGGAGTCCGTCAGTGCACTGCCGCATACGAGGCACCCTGAAGGGGGTGCATAGAGTGGCAAATGGGGAAAGCAGCGAGTCCAAAGGCTGAGGGCAGACTCCAGAGCGTCGGCAGACTGTGACGGTCATGTCCCGTCAAGGGTGGGCTTTCGGTTGGTGGTTCTCAGCGGGATATTGGCTGCTGCCTCGACCAGTGATGGAGTCGGCAGCGGGGCGATAGCGGTGTGGGGTCGAGCTTCGCCAACGACTCGGCGCTGAAGTACCGTCTGGCGATCTGCCACTCGTCGTTTTGCTCGGCGAGGATGGCGCCTACCAGACGAATCACAGCGCGGTCGTTGGGAAAACGCCCACGACGTCGGTACGGCGTTTGACCTCCTTGTTCAAACGTTCTTGGGGGTTGTTCGACCAGATTTGGCACCAGTGCTCTTGCGGGAAGGCCAGATACGCCAACACCTCGTCCTCGGGGTCATCCAACAACTGAGCCACACGTGGAAAGCGCGGGCGCAGTTGGTCGTCAACACGCCGCCACTGCTCGCGAGCAGCGGTCGCATCTCGGTTGGACGAAGACGGTGCGGATCGTGGCGGCCACCATCTGCTGGGTACCCTGGGCACCAAACACAACGCATTTCTCATGAAGTGCGTTCTGCACCGCTGCCAGCTCGCTCCCTGGAGCACCGCGGCAATGGCGCCTTTGAGTCCCTGGTGGCTGTCGCTGATCACAAGTTGCACGCCAGCCAGGCCGCGAGCCACCAGCGCTCGCAAGAAGCGTAGCCAGAAGGCACCGTCTTGGCTGGGACCGATATCCACGCCCAGCACTTCGCGCTGACCAGTGGCAGCATTGAGTCCAACCGCAATCACCACGGCCATATTCACGACGCGGTGGTGCTGTCTCACTTTCAGAAAGGTGGCATCCAGCCAAACCTACGGATAGGCCCCGTCGAGTTTGCGGGAGCGGAAGCGCTCCACCTCGGTATCCAACTCTTCGCACAGGCGGCTGACCTGGCTCTTGGAAATGCCATCCAACCCCAGGGCTTTGACCAGATCGTCAACTCGGCGCGTGCTGACCCCCTGGACGTAGGCCTCGCGGACGGTCGCCACCAGTGCCCGCTCAGCACGTTTGCGTGGCTCCAGCAGGCCTGGGAAAAAACTGCCATCGCGAACGCGG
>JAFAWJ010000388.1 GCA_019242065.1 Chloroflexota bacterium | reverse complement strand
GCTTCGCGCTGCAGGAGATCAGCAACTACGACGATCGCGGGCCGGCCTGGTACTGGAACAACTTCTCGGCCGGCGAACACGTCGGCACCCACTTCGACGCACCGGTCCATTGGATCACCGGCCGCGACGGCGTCGACGTGTCCCAGGTCCCACCGCGCCAGCTCATCGGACCGGCGGTGGTCATCGACAAGAGCGCCGAGTGCGCCAGCAATCCGGATTTTCTGCTGCAGGTCCAGGACGTGGAGGACTGGCAGCGTACGCACGGACCGTTGCCACGCGGTGGTTGGCTGCTGTTCCGCACCGGTTGGGAGACTCGCGCCCACGACCAGGTCCAATTTCTCAACGCCAACGCCAGCGGACCGCACACACCGGGCGTCTCGGTCGAGCTGGCGCAGTGGCTGGCCAACGAGGCGCCGGTGATCGGCTTCGGCGTAGAGACCGTCGGCACCGACGCCGGCGCGGCGCACAGTTTTCAACCCGCGTTTCCGTGTCACCAGTACCTCCTCGGCGCGGGTAAGTATGGTCTCACCCAGCTGACGAACCTGAGCCAACTGCCCGCCACCGGCGCGGTGCTGATCGCCGCACCGCTGCCCATCGTGCGCGGCTCCGGCAGCCCGGCACGCGTGCTGGCGCTCGTACCACGCTGATGGTCTGTCAACGTGACTTTGCCGAGTTCTCGCAGGCGACTTGGGCTCCGCTGGTCGACTGGCCATCCGGCAATCCGGCCATGACGGTCCTCTAGGATGCTGGTTTCGGACGCCGTCGGGCGTGCGCTGGCCCGCCGCGGACCCGCGCACGTGTTCGGACTGATCGGCAGTGGCAACTTCGCGGTGACCAACGCGCTGGTCGAGGAGGGCGCGCAGTTCGTGGCGGCGCGCCACGAGTGCGGCGCGGTGGCGATGGCCGACGCGTACGCCCAGGTGACCGGCGGGGTGGGCATGTGCAGCGTGCACCAGGGCCCCGGCCTGACCAACACGCTGACCGCGCTGACCGAGGCCGCCAAGAGTCGCACCCCGCTGGTGGTGCTGGCCGGCGACACGGCGGCCGCGGCCATCCGCTCCAATTTCCGCATCGCGCAGGACCAACTGGTCGAGTCGGTCGGTGCGGTGGCCGAGCGGATCCATGGTCGGCGGACGGCGGTCGACGACGCGCTGCGGGCCTTGCGGCGCGCACGAATCGAGCGTCGGCCGGTGGTGCTGATGCTGCCGCTGGATATCCAGGCGGCGGAGTCCGCCGACGGAGTGGAGGTTGCGCCCGAGCCGCCGAATCTCCTGCCGACGCAGCCGGCCAGCGAAGCAGTGGCAGCGGCGGTGGCGGCACTGGCGCGCGCGGAGCGACCGCTGATCATTGCCGGCCGCGGCGCGCGGGAGGCGCACGCGGGCGCGCTGCTCGAGGAGCTTGCCGAACGCGTGGGCGGACTGCTGGCCACCTCGGCAGTCGCCAACGGCCTGTTTGCCGACAACCCGTGGGCGGTGGGGATTTCGGGTGGCTTTGCCTCGCCCGCCGCGGCTGAGCTGATCGGTCAGGCGGACGTCGTGCTGGCCGCGGGCGCAGGCCTCAACATGTGGACCACTCGCCACCAGCGATTGCTGCATCCGCGGGCGACCGTCATTCAGATCGACCACGACCCGGACGCGATCGCGGCGCACCATCGCGTCGACATTGCGCTGGTAGGCGACGTCAGCCAGTCCGCGCGCGGCATGCTGGCGGAGCTGCGTTCCCGACCGACGGGCTCCGGGTGGCGCCGGCCGGAGCTGGCCGAACGGATTCGGCGCGGAGCCTGGCAGATGACGCCATTCGATGACGCAAGCACCGAGACGCACATCGATCCCCGCGCGCTCTCGGCTGCGCTGGATCGGCTCGTGCCTGTGGAGCGGACAGTAGCCATCGACTCCGGTCACTTCATGGGGTATCCGGCCATGTACCTGCGCGTGCCGGATGCCGATGCCTTCGTGTTCACGCAGGCATTCCAGGCGGTCGGGCTGGGCCTGGCGAGCGGCATTGGCGCGGCGGTGGCGCGCCCGCAGCGCGTGACGGTTGCGGCGCTGGGCGATGGTGGCGCGTTCCTGAGCCTGTCCGAGTTCGAGACCGTGGCGCGGCTGGGGCTGCGCATGCTGATCGTCGTCTACAACGACTCCGCCTATGGCGCCGAAGTGCACCACTTCGGACCCCAGGGGCAGCCACTGGACCTGGTGCAATTTCCAGACACAGACTTCGCCGCGATCGGTCGCGCCGTCGGCCTGCACGGGGCAACAGTGCGGCGCGTGGAAGACCTGGCTGTCGTAGAGGACTGGCTTGAGTCCGGCGCGAGTCCCGGTCTGGTGCTGGATGCCAAGGTGGTGCCAACGGTCGTCGCCGAGTGGCTCGAAGAAGCCTTTCGCGGGCACTGATCGATCACTCGCCATCGCCATCACGAACGCCATGTCCGCCTTTCGCCTGTTCCGCCTGTCGCCTGCACGCCGCCGCCCGCTCGCATTCATCCGCGTCTGAGCGTAATCGCGAACCGTCACACCGACCGTCACGCCGCGACGAAAAAGCGTCACGCGGCCCGAAAAAAGCGTCATGCAGACGTCACAACCTGAAATTCGTGTCAAAATGGGCCAGTAGCTGTGGCGAAGGCCAGGACGGAACGCGCCTGCGTGATGGTCTGGGACGGCCTGCGGCCAGACCTGGTCTCGGCGGAGGTCACGCCCAACCTCTGGCGCCTCGCGGAGCAGGGCGTCTGGTTCGACCGCAGCTATGCCGTGTATCCGACGCTCACTCGAGCCAACTCGCCGGCCATTTCGACTGGCTGCCGGCCCGGTCGCGCGGGCGTGCCTGGCAATACCTTCCTGTTGCGCGCTGGCGACGGCAGTTTGACCTCGCACTCCTCTGGCGACGTGCGCAGCCTCGATCGACTCGCCGCGGCCGATGGTCGGCCGGTCTTACTGGTCGACACGCTGGCGGACCGCGTTCACGCCGCTGGGAAATCGAGCGTGGTGGTTGGCTCAGGCTCGCCCGGCTCCGCCTGGCTGCAGCATCCGCGCGCCATCGACGTGGGTGAGCCCGTCGTCGCCGACGGTGTGCCGGCCATGCAGCCGTTCATGCAGGCGGTTCGGGCCCGCTTCGGGGAACTACCCCGCCGGGACGCGTTGCCGGCCACGGACTGGACCCGCTACTTCACCCGCATTGTCACCGACTTCGTGCTGCCAGAACTCGCGCCCACCCTGCTGGTGTTCTGGCACACGGATCCGGATCACACCAGCCACGCGCGCGGGTATTTCGCCCCGGAGACAGTTGCATCCCTGCGCGACGCCGACGCCAACCTGGGCGCCATTCTCGATGCGTATACACGCCTGGGCCTGCGCGAGACGACGGCGGTGGTCGTCACGTCGGACCATGGCGGCTCGACGGTCACCCGGCGCGCTCGCGCGGCGCAGGATCTCGCGGGCGTCTTGCGTGAAGGTGCGGCGGCGGAGAACGGGGGCTCCGTGTTCGTGTACTCCTCGGACGCGGACCTGGTGTCGGCGGTCCGCCGCTTTGAGTACGTCGGTCCGATTTTCACAGCCGACGGGCGCGACGGGACCTTTCCTCTGTCACTGGTCGGCCTGGACGGACCGCGTGCCCCTGACGCGGTCTTCTCCTTTGCCTGGTCCGCCGACGTGGTGCGCGGGATCGCCGGCACCGCGACGGGCGCGGCGAGCAAGCTGGTGATGGACCACGGCTCGATCAGTCCATACGACCTGCACAACACGCTGGTGATGCAAGGGCCGGACTTCCGCTCGGGCTGGCGGAGCCCGGTGCCGGTCGGCAACGTCGACGTCTGCCCGACGCTGACGCACGTGCTGGGGCTCGAGGCGGGGTCGGACGTGGACGGGCGCGTGGTGTCGGAGGCGCTGGCGACGTGGCAGGGAGCGGATCCGGAGTGGACGACGCTCGAGGAAATCGCGCCGTTCGCGGCGCGCGGCAGGCAGTGGCAGCAGCGCATCTGGTTGGACCGCATTGGCGAGAAGCGCTACCTGGCGGGCGGCACGGTCGAGGTTTTTCCTGACGGCCGATAACCTTTCGGAGACGGCGGCAGGCAGGGTCGAGGGTTATCCTGGCTCTCGATGACCATCCCGCGGATGACTCCCTGACCGCATGCCAGTTGCCACCATCAACGGCGTCACGCTGTACTTCGAGGACTCGGGCAGCGGAGACCCGGTCGTCTTCTGCCATGAGTTCGGCGGCGACTACCGCTCCTGGGATCCGCAGGTGCGCGCGCTCGGACGGCTGTACCGCTGCATCACCTATAGCCAGCGGGGCTTTCCACCGTCATCCATTCCAGGTGACCCCGAGCTCTACTCACAGGATCTGCTGATCGAGGACCTCCGCGGACTGCTGGATTACCTCGGCATCGCCCGCGCCCACCTGGTCGGCTTTTCCATGGGCGGCAGCGTCGTTCTGAACTTCGGTGTGCGCTACCCGGACCTGTGCCGCAGTCTGACGGTGGTCGGCGCCGGCGCCGGCAACACCAATCGCGAGCGCTTCGAGCAAGACATCCGTGACGTGGTCCGGTTGATCCGCACCCAGGGCATTCGCCGCTTCGCGGAGACGTATGCCGAAGGGCCGATCCGCACGCCGTTCAAACGCAAGGACCCATACGGCTGGTCCGTCTTCCGCGACCAGCTCGGCGAGCACTCCGCGGAGGGTCAGGCCAACACGATGCTCGGCGTCATGCTGCGCCGGCCGACGATCTTCTCACTGGAAGCTCGGCTGCGCGAGCTGAATGTCCCGACACTGGTGGCCATCGGCGACGAGGACGAGCCGTGCGTGGACGTGGCCGTGTTTCTCAAGCGCACGGTGCCGGGCGCCGGCTTGCTGGTGTTGCCGCAGAGCGGTCACGCCATCAACCTGGAGGAACCGGCAACCTTCAACGCCGCGCTGCTGGAGTTTTTCCGGATGGTCGAAGCCGACCGCTGGGGGCGGCGGGCGTCGGTGACCACCGGCATGCTGCCGACGGGATCGTGACGGCGAAAGTGCTACAGCGCGCGGCGCAAAACAAGTTGCTGGAGTGGCGGCCTGGACACGGTCGCGAGACGAATATGCGGAAGGTTGCCGGCGCCGCGGCTAGAGAGTGAGCGGCCGACGAAGCGCTCCGCGGTTAGAGCAGTGAGCGGCCGACGAAGCGCTCCGCGGTTAGAGCAGTGCGCGGCCCGCGAAGCGCTCTTTCCACTGGGGGATCGCCTCGCGATTGAAGATGACCTCTTCGTCGGGCACCTCACCGCGCAGGGCGTTGACCACCGCGTCGGTCGCCAGCGCAATGGCGGGACCGACGCCGCTGCCCACGTTGTTGGTCACCATATGCGGTGACAGTAGGACAGAGTCGCCCAGCCCGCGCAGTGGACTGTCCAGCGGCAGTGGCTCGGTCTCGAAGACGTCCAACGCCGCTGCGGCGATACGCTGCGTGCGCAGCGCCTCGACGAGGGCCGGCTCGTCGACAATCGGACCGCGTGCGGCGTTCAGCAGGATGGCGGTTGGCTTCATGCGCGCAAACTCGGCGGCGCCGATCATGTGTCGGGTCTCACGATTCACGTACACGTGGAGGGTCACCACGTCGGACTCCGCCAGCAGCGTCGGGAGGTCGACCCGCTGGACGCCGTGGGCCGCAAAGTGCGACTCGGGAATGTACGGGTCGACGGCGATGAGGCGCGCGCCCCACGGCCGCAGCAAGTCGGCGAGGCGCGTCCCGACGCGGCCCAGGCCGACGATGCCGATGGTGATGCCCGGGTAGCCGTCGGCCCGCCTGCCGACGTACGTGCCGGTCAGACTCGGATCGCGCCAGGCACCGTCGGTCTTCAGGTGGCGATCCCGCTCGCGGACCTTTTTGAGCAGGCACAGCATGTTGCCCAGCGTGCCCTCGGCCACGCCACCCCAGTTCGACTCGGTGGGTCCGTAGGTCACCAGGATGCCCAGCTCCGTGGCAGCCTCGACGTCGATGTCTTCGCAGCCGATGGAGTACTTGGCCACCAGGCGGAGCCGGTCAGAGCTCTGCAGCACGTCGCGCGAGATGGTGGTGTTGTAGATCATCGAACCCAGCAGCACGTCGCTGTCATGGGCGCCGGACACCAGCTCCTCGGGAGCGGGCTGCATCGGCGAGGCCCACGGCTGGGGCGCGACGTTGATCTCGCAACCCCGCGACTGCAGGCTCTGGTAGGTGTCGACGGCGGCCTCGATGGGCGAAAAAACGAAGACCTTCGGACTCACAGGAGCTATACGCTATCAAAACCCCATGCGAGCGCGACGCATCGGCCTGACGGTGAGCGTGCTGTGCGCGTCGCTCGTCGTGGCGTGTTCGGGGGCGGGCGCGGGAGCAGGAGTCGGGTCGACGCCGACGCCCGCGGCAGGTGTGGGCGATCGGCAGACGCTGCTCTCGGGATCTGGTCCTGAGGACGACGCGACGCCGCAGGCCGGGCGGTCGGGATCGGCTGCGGCGGACGAGACGCCGGGCAGTAGTGTCGCCTCGCGCGGGAGCGGACTGTCTGGTTCGGGTCCGCAAGACAACACGGCGGGCGGCGGCAGCGGTTCGAGGGCGATTGCACCGTCGACTTCGAGCACGTCGTCCAGGGGTTCGACACCTGTGAGCGCAGCGACGGCCCCCACGGTGCCCACGCCCACGGTTGTCACCCGCCAGACCGACGATCCCACCGCCGTCGTGGTCTTC
>JAFAWJ010001097.1 GCA_019242065.1 Chloroflexota bacterium | reverse complement strand
GCGCGGCAACGTATTACCGCGGGATGTGCAAGGCGCTCCACGCCCGTGGCCACCAGGTCGTCTTCGTGGAGCCGGACCTCTACGAGCGTCAGACGCATCGCGACCTGGAGACTGACCCACCCTACGCGAGCGTGCGCGTGTGTCGGGATTGGAATGACCTGGAGCGCGAAGTGCGACGCGCACGTGGGGCAGACCTGGTGGCCAAGTGCAGCGGAGTCGGCGGCTGGGACATGGAGCTGGCGTCCGCGGTCCTGGAACTGGGCGGTCCGTCCACCCTGGTCGCCTTCTGGGATGTCGACGCGCCGCAAACGCTGGCCGCCGCGCGTGCCGAACCTCTTGATTCGGCGGTGACGTTTCGCGCGTTGATCCCCGCATACGACTGGATCCTGCTGTACGGCGGCGGTCCACCGGTCGAAGCGGCCTACGCCGGGCTCGGCGCCCGGCGCACCCTGCTGCTCTACAACGCGGTCGATCCGGACGAGTACTTCCCCGTTCCACCGCAGGCCGACAAGACGTGCGACCTGCTGTTCATGGGCAATCGCATGCCCGATCGCGAGCAACGCGTGCATGACCTGTTCTTCCGCGCCGCCGAACTGGCACCCCACGCCGCTTTCGTGCTCGGCGGCAGCGGCTGGGGCGACGTACCGATGCCGCCCAACGTGCGCTGGATCGGCCACGTACCGACCAGCGAGCACCGCGCCTGGAATTGCTCCGCGCGTTTCGTGCTGAATATCAATCGTGCCGACATGGCCGCCACGGGCTACAGTCCGCCGACGCGCGTCTTCGAGGCCGCCGGCTGCGGGGCGTGCGTCGTCACCGACGCCTGGGATGGCATCTCGACTTTTTTCGACGCGGGATCCGAAATTCTGGTCGCCTCCACTGCACAGGACATCGCTGGCTACCTTCGTGGTGAAGGAGGCTCGCCGCCACACGTTATCGGCGCCGCCGCCCGCCGCCGCGTCCTGGACGATCACACCTACGCCCAACGTGCGCGCGACTTCGAAGCCTCGCTGGTCTTCGACGGCGTGGGACACGCCGGATGAGCCGGCGCCTTGTCATTTTCGGCCTGAGCCTGTCGTCATCCTGGGGCAATGGGCATGCGATTCCCTTTCGTGGTTTGTGCCGCGAGCTGGCTGCGCTCGGATGGGAGATCACATTCTTCGAGCGCGACGTGGAGTGGTACCGCTCGAACCGCGACGTTCCGTCTGCTGAGTACTGCGATCTGCGCTTCTACGAGGACTGGCGCCACGAGGCCGAGTCCGCCGTCGCGAAGTCCGATACACTACTCGTCGGCTCTTATGTACCGGACGGGGCCGCACTGATCGACTGGCTACTCTCGCGAGACCGGCCCGTGTTTTTCTACGACATCGATACGCCTGTCACGCTCACGGCCCTGGCCACCAGTGGCCACACCGACTATCTGCGTGGCGACCAGATCCCTCACTTCGAGACCTACTTCTCGTTCACTGGTGGACCTGCCCTGGACGAGCTGGAGAAGCGCTGGCACGCACGCCGGGCCGAGGCGCTCTTTTGTGGAGTCGACCCGCTGCTGTACTACCCGGTGGACGTCGAGCCACGTTTTCGGGGTTCGTTGGGATACATGGGCACCTACGCGCCGGATCGACAGGCACGCCTGGAAGCGTTTTTGCTGCGCACTGCCGAGCGGCGGCCCGACGACGGCTTCCTGATCGCCGGACCCCAGTATCCGCCGATGCGCCTGCCACCGAATGTGCGCCACATCGCGCACCTGTACCCGCGCGAGCACGCCGCGTTTTACTCCAGCACCACCGCGACCTTGAACCTCACACGCGACGCCATGCGCGCGTACGGATGGTCGCCCGCCTCGCGACTGTTCGAGGCCGCCGCCTGTGGCGCCTGCATCATCAGCGACACCTGGCCCGGACTGGACCACGTGCTGGAGCCAGGTCGCGAGGTGCTCCTCGCGAATTCGCAAGTTGAGGTCGAAGCCCACCTCGACGCACTCACTCCAGCACGCCGCCAGGCGATTGGCACGGCCGCGCGATGCCGGGTGATGGCCGAGCACACGTTTGCACATCGCGCCGCGCAGCTGCACACGGCCCTGGAGCGCACGCTGGTGGGTACACCGGCGGAGCACGTGTGAGCTCCGCCGAGCCGGGCGCCGCGGAGTGCCGCCTTGCGGCCCATTATTTCGAGCTTCAGGCGCTGTGCGACGCGTTGGGCCACGCCGCGCAGCTGGAGATGGCCGAGGCCATCGAACGCGGAGACGACGTCGCCCGCGAGCGCGCCTACGGCAAGTGGCTGGGTGCGCGCGGCATCCTGCGCGCCGTCGAGGGTCGCAGCGACGAATGGACGGAGCTCGAGCACAGGATGCTCGAACATGTCGACTGGTCGAGACCACAGTTCCGTTTTCCGGGTCTGGACGCATTCGACGTCGCGCTGACCGAGCCCGGCTCGACAGCGTCATGAGCGAGCCGCTGCTGGTGGTGGACGAGCCGGCGCCGCACGCCTCGCCGGAGACAGTCTTCGAATGCGCCCGCGAGCGCACGCGCCTCCGAGGCATTTCCAGCTTCTCGTGTTATTCCAACACTGGGACACTCAATGACCGGGTCGCATCGACTCTGTTAGACGCGGCGCGTGTCAAGAGCAACCGCTCTCCGCTCCTCCGCGGCGCACGCCAAGGCCTCGCCACTTGTCCGTCACCGCAGCCACGAAACACAACAGTTCCCCAGTATCACGCCGCTTTCTAGCGGGCTCGATCCGCAAAAGCTAACAGATATCTGCGAAGCGCTGAACCGGGTTCTCGCCGACGCGATGACGCTGCGCGATCTGTACAAGAAGCATCACTGGCAGGTCGCAGGCCCGACGTTTTATCAGCTCAACCTCTTGTTCGATGAGCACTTGAACGAGCAGGTAGCGCTCGTCGACCTCGTAGCCGAACGCATTCAACTCCTGGGCCGCCTCAGTTATCGCCATGGCGCACGATGTCGCCGAGACGCGTGTGCACACCTGCACATGAAGCCCCGCGGCTCACGCTTGCTCCGGTGCGAGGTCGACCTCGGGTTGGAACAGCCGGTTCCGAGTACGTGAAACCTTTTGGCGGCGCGCGCCGGTTCGAGCCGGCAGAATTCCGGTACGAGTGTCAATTGGCACCATGCAGAGTCCGTGGGACGATCAGACGGTGCTGCATTATGTCGACAGGTGCTGGCGACGACGCTCGCTGAGCCAACTGGAGTGATCGTCCGTCAAGGGATCGGCCGCGTGATCCGCGACTGATGCTTGCCGCGTGCGCGCTGCCACCACGCGGCCAAGTTTGCGACCGGAGGAATGCCATGGCCGGCCGTGCCCGGCGGAGACAGGTCGTAGCGGATGGACACGGACCCAGGATCGACATGTTCTCCTCTGACAGCCTCTGAACCATGGCTGACCAGATGGTCGGCCGTTCGCGCCGCAAGCGCCTGGATGGTCAGCCCCGGATTGGCAGACCCTTGCGTGGGCATGATGCTGCCATCGCAGACAAACAGGTTCGCAATGTCGTGCGACTGGCCGACACTACTCACGACGGAGGTGCGCGGGTCTGCCCCCATGCGCACCGCACCGACCAGATGCGCGAACCGCGCTTCCTGGACGACCTCCTCAGCGCCGGCCGCCCACATCACCTCCTCGACCCGCTCTCTGGCAAAGCTCATGAGCTTCTTATCATTGTCGCCAAGGCCGAAGGACACATGCGCCACCGGTAGTCCATGCTGGTCGGTGGCCTCGGCCAGCGTGACGCGGTTGTCGGCGTGCGGGAGAATCTCGCCGAGTACACCCAGCGTAGCCCAGTGATTGTAGTCCATCAGCACCCGCCGCAAGCCCCACCCCCAGGCGCCTTTGGCCGCCAGCATTTGCTTGGCGAAAGCGATCGGCAAGGGTGCAACCGTCTGGATCGCGAAGCCGCGCGCGAAATCGCGCCGTGAATCGGTCTCGTAAAAATGTTCGGTCAGTGAGTTGGCGGGTGGACCCTTGTACATGCGGATCAACTCGGAGAAGCGACCCAGGATGACATTGCCGGCCTGTGCCATGAGGTAGCGCCCGACCGTCCCGCTGGAGTTAGCCAGACCCTGCTCGAAACCAGGGCAGGCGGAGTTCAGCAACAGCCGCGGAGATTCGATTGAATAGCCGCTGACGATCACCAGCCGTGCGCGCTGCTGGCATTCGTGGCCGTCTGGATCGAAGTAGGTCACGCCAGTCGCGAGACCATTACGACCCATATTGACTCGAGCGACCATACAGCGGTCACGGACCTCGGCACCGCTGGCGATCGCGTCGGGAACGTGGCTGATGAGCGTGCTCTGCTTGGCGCCAACCTTGCAGCCCTGGATGCAAAACCCGCGGTAGATACAGTGCGGTCGATCGTTGTAGGCGCCGGCGATGATCGCCACCGGCCCACCCGCGCTGACAGGAATGCCGAGCTTGGTGCAGCCTCTGAGCAGGACGTCCGGAACGCCGGCCGTCGGATGTGGTCCATAGATGTAGCCGTGGGGGTGCCCCCACGGGAAGTACGCGGGCCCAGACACCGGGATCTCGCGCTCCATCAACGTGTAGTAGGGTTCCAGATCCCAGTAGGACATTGGCCAGTCGACACCGACCCCATCCTCCGAATACGTACGAAAGTCCGATGGATGAAGCCGGGGAGTGAAGGCGGCCCAATGCACGGTACTGCCACCCACACCCTGGCCGCTGTTATTCTCGCCCAAGGCAAGTGGGTGCTCGCCCGCGGTGATGCGCAGGTTGTTCCAGTACAACTGGTGAGAACCCGACTCGTCACTCACCCAGTCGCGCTCTACGTCCCAGAACGGGCCAGCTTCGAGACCGACTACGCGCAAACCAGCACGCGCCAGGCGCTGCAGCAGTACCCCACCAGCCGCGCCCACGCCGACGACACACACATCAACCTCGTCCTCGGGTGTGTAGTGGCGCATCGAAGCGGGTAGGGTCTGAAGCGGACCAAGCGTGTGGCCGCTCTGCTGGCGAACGGTGAATGGCCCAAGCAGCGGAGTACCCACGCGCCCCTCCTCAATGAGTCCCACTCGCACCGGTGCCACTGCCGCTCCGGTGCGGGTGGGCTTCGGTCATCGGCGTGTACGCATGCGAGAGCGATCCTGGCGGAGGCGCCCACTCGTAGCGTTGCTCATCCTTCTCCCAGGGCTCCGGCTCGCCACGCTCGAGACGAAAATACGGGCGCGGATACGCGGGTCCGCCGAAGCCAATCTCATCCCAAGCAAGGGGGTGCGAATAATACGCCTCGACCGCTGTCTGCATCAGCAGTGTCCAGTAATGTGTGCTGGACATTTGCCGCCACACGTCCACGGGCACGGGTGGCTTGCCATTGCGAAGCGTATCGAGCACTTCGTCCTGCTGTGGCATGGACAGGGCAACGAAGCGCCGTTTGTACAGGTGGTGTGCGATCGCGTCGATCGCTTGTAGTCCCAGCCGATGCGCCTGCTGCATTGGAGGCATGTCCTCGTACTGGTAGCCGTCGATGTTGTCTTCGAAGATGCTCTTGTCCATCAATTGTGCGAGCGGGATTTGATGATCCGCGTCTCGGTCGTCCTGTGGCAGGATGCGGGCGACCACGGCTTTGAACAGTTCCTCCTGTTCGTCTCTGAAAAATCTCATAGGCGGCACGTCATTGACGCGGGCGAGCACGACGTTGCGGGTAGCCTCGTCCCAGAATGACTGCTGGCTCAGCGTACTGTAGCCGGGGTAATAGCCAGGTTGTGCCCGGCGAGTCAGCGGCTGCCCCGTGCGAGGATCGATCGGCCGCCGGTCAATCTCCGAATCCTGCATGTTAACCTTCCCTCCGCAAAGCGCTAGCAAGGAGCCCCAGGAAGCCGCTGGCCGAAAACAACATGGGTGCGAAGATGGGCGGCCCGTACATGATGTTGTACAGCGGCATGCTCATTCCACCCGGCCGACGCACGACACCGCGGACGTGGTACAGCGTGCCGATCAGCCCATCCAGCAGTGCCAGGCAGGAGGCGAACGGTAGCAACGTGCGCCCAGCTCCACGACTCTGGACTGTTGCGCAACCGGCCACCACCATAACGGGCGCCAGGAGGACTGGGGTCCATTGGGCGCGAGAGCGGAAGTTGCTTTTGTAGTGCGAATAAAGTGCCTCGATCCCGCTGAAGAGCGCTGACGCCGCTGCGGCTATGGCCAATTGCCGCTGGAATCGCCCTTCGCGGATCTCCTGCTCAAACCGCACATGAGACCGATGCCCGCGCTTCGGCGGAGGAATACGGTCCCCCTCTCGGCGGAGCAGTGATGCGATCAACCCCAGATAGCCGCTGATGCCGAACAGCAGCGGTGCGAAGACGGGCGGGCCCATAATGACATCCGCCACGACGAAGCGCCAGCCGCCCGGCTTGCGGTGCACGCCCCGCACGTGAAAGTACAGGCCAACGAGTCCGTCCAGGACGGTCGCCAGGGAGACAGCCGGTAGAAACGTATGCGCCATCCGTCGGCTCAACGCGGCAGACACACCTGCAACGAACAACAATGGGCTGAGCACGACCGGGCTGAACATGATGCGCTGGCTGTAACTGCCGCGGTAATGCTCATACGCAACCTCCAGGCCGCTCATCAAGCTGGAAAAAGCGGCAATCAACGCGAGACTACGCTGAAACCGGCCTTCTCGAATGTGGTGCGCAAGAACCTGCCGGTCGTGACGGTAGGTGCCGAAACCCATCAAATATCTCCAATGGTAAGATCATGCTGCGTTGCAAGTATCGGTCCAAGCCGTTGCTCTACCGGCTCTGTCGGTCCGTCGCAGCGCACTTCGCCACTTAATTCTGCGGAAGCTCGACCGCGTGTCGCGCGATCTCAGAGGCGCCCCAGACAACTCGAATAGCGAGCAGCGGCGAATGCCAAGCTGCGAAGACAAAGGCTGCGCACAAACCATTGCTGCTAGTCGCACGGACGAGCCCCCCAACACGTGGCCGTTGCCATAGGCGGGTCCGGAGTTGTTGCAGCGGACGGCGTAGCTCAGACTCGCCGTGTAGTCCTGGTGCCGATAGCTGGCGGTGAGCTCGGCGGATTTGTCATTCGAGTCTGTGGGATTCCAGTTCGCGTCGGGAGCTGACCCTGACTTCCAAGATGTCGGCGAAATCCGACTCGAGCGCGATTTCCAAGAGCATTTCAATGGCTCACGGGGGTAACTCGTGAGCTCAAAGGACTCCAGCAGGCCGTCGTCAACGCAGCGCAGCAGCACGAGCTGCAGCGTCTCGGACTGGAGTCGTTGGTCCGAATGCGCCTGAGCTGGCTCCACCATCAGCGCGGTGGCGGTGTACCAGGCGATCGCCGCCGAGACGATCAACGGCCATCCTGCGAGGGCGGCCCAGGCATTACTGCCCACCAGTCCGCCGATCGCCATGACGGTGAAACCCGCGGCGAGAAACGCGAGAACGCCCGTGAACGCGCCGCTGCTGGTAGTCGCCACCCACGCGCCAATTCATGTGGTGACTGCCGGGAGGATGAACCAGTAGCCGAGGCTGACGTACGGGCCGTTCGGCGTTGGTG
>JAFAWJ010001062.1 GCA_019242065.1 Chloroflexota bacterium | reverse complement strand
CGAATCGCGCCGAGCACCAGCGTTGCGAACGGGAAGACCGCCGCCAACAACAGGGCGTGCGTTTCGTCGAAACCGTAATCGGTCGCGAAGTGGTACACGACGAGCGGAGCGACGATGTTCAGCAGCAGCGTTCGCCACGGCAAGAAGCTGCCGAGCGGCAGAGCGGGACGCTGAAGCGGCGTGGAGGTCGAAGCGGCTGAAGCGGGGGCTGAAGAAACGGCTGAAGAAGGGGCTGAAGAAACGGAGGACGAAGCAGAGAACGAAGCAGCCGAAGAAGCGGCGGCAGAAGAGATCTGGGTCATATCCGGCTCCTGGGTCAGCGTGGAGGGCACACCACGAGTGTCCGACGTTCGACGCTGGCCGACCTCGTGCCACGGATGGAATTCGGCGATGGAGCTTTGCAGGCAGGCCGTCCACCCACGGGTGGAGCCAGTCCCGCTTGCGTCCTTTCCGTTTTAATAGTTTCGTTAACGCGCAACGGTGCCGTGTTGAGAAACAGTTAACGACTGGCCGAAGCGGGCCGGAATCCGCAATTTCGCTTGACGCCGATTTGCGCCACACAGTTCAATGCTCCGCGGGACTGGCTTAATTTGTTAGACGGGGGTTTAAAGTGCTAGGGCACACTTCTCGAGTCAAGCTGCTCGGTGGCATCGGGTTGGCAGCTTGTCTAACGCTGACCACGTTTGCGCCGACGTTCGCGCAACAAGCTCAATCGGGCTCGCAAGCAGGCGCTCCGGGCTCATCAGGGATCTCGGGGCAGACGCCCGCAGGCGGGTCGCCGACGCCCGCGCCGATCCTGGCAAATTGGCAGGCAGGGCCTGGCGCTGTGGGCGCCAGCACCTACATTGGCCGTGTCGAAACGCCACGGGTGGGACAGATCGTCAATACCGGCAACGGCGTCCTGGTATCCGGCTGGGTAGCCGATACCACCGCTCAGGGTTGGGCGGGTATCGACGGCGTGCAGGTGTGGATGGGTGATATGGCCAACGGCGGCACCAAGCTCGCGACCGGTTCCGTTGGGCTTTCACGACCCGATATCGCCGATTCCATCGGCGCCAACTTCACCAACTCCGGTTTCAGCGGGGTCGTGCCATCCAGCGTCCTGTCCACACTGCCAGCAGGCAATGTGGACCTGCGCCTGTATATCCACACACCGAGCAAGGGGTGGTGGTACCGGCAGTCGCATGTCACCGCGGTGCAGCCTCCGGTGCTCCCATATCCGAATGATCCCATCGTGACCATCGCCAAGCCGCAGAACGGGATGAACTTCACCCAGCGGCAGATTGCCAACCGGGCGGTCTTCAGCGGTATGGCTCTGGATCGCAACCCGTTGAGTTCCGTGGCCAACTCGCTGTCGCTGCTGCCGCCAGGCGTCGGCCAATCACTGGCGCTCAACGGCTGCCCGGGTTGTCTCGGCGCGACGAACTACATCTACACGCAGTTCCGAGGTCCTGGCGTCTCGACGCTCAGCGCATATATTGATGCGCCAGCCAAGTCCGGCGACCTGAGCGCCCCTGGCTACTTCGGCGGAACTACCCAGAGTGCTGCTCCGCTGCAGGGTGTCGTCATCCTGGCCAACAACGCGGGGTTCTTGAACCGCTCTGGCAAGCCGCAGGGCTCCATCGTCCAGGACCAGTACGGTCCCGACTTCCGCTTCGGTGGTTGGGTCCTGACGCTCAACCTGGCGACGATCTCGCCTGGGTCGCACACGCTGTACGTGACCGCCTACTCGTCGGTCACCGGCAAGTCGAACACGGCGAGCGCTCAGTTCAACGTCCTGCCGTACACGGGTCCAAGCCAGAAGATTCAACCCTGAGGTAACAGGGTCCCGGTAAACGTCAGTCGGTCGGTGCCTGAGGAACCCGCCGACTGACAAGTCCGTGGCTCCGCGGCCTTGGTACGGCACGAATCGGACGTACGTCCTGTTCGTGCTCATTGCTTTTAACGGCCGTCCCAGTTGTAACCTGTGGTGAGGCGCCGAGGCTGTGCAGGTTCCCAACGAGACCATCTTCACGATGGAGACCACGCCACTGAAGTTCGGCGCTGGTGCGACTGACGAGGTCGGCTACGACCTGAAGCGGCTGGGCGTGCGACGTCCACTGCTCATCACCGACCGCGGCCTGGTGCATACCGGACTTGCCGATCGCGTCCGCGGGGCGCTGCGCGAGGCCGACCTCAGCGTCGATGTGTATGACGACGTGCATGTGGAACCAACCGACGCCTCGTGGGAGGCGATCTCGGAGTATGTCAGCGGCCGTGACTACGATGGGTTTGTGGCGGTCGGCGGCGGCAGCGTCATCGATTCCGCGAAGGCCGCCAACCTGTTTACCAGCTATCCGGCACCGCTCACGGACTATCTGAACCAGCCGATCGGCAAGGGCCTGCCGATACCCGGACCGCTCAAGCCGCTGGTGGCGCTACCCACCACCGCTGGCACCGGCAGTGAGACGACCGCGGTGGCAGTCCTGGATCTGCTGTCGCTGCACGTGAAGACCGGCATCTCACACCGGTATCTGCGACCGAGCCTGGCTATCGTCGATCCGCTCAACACGGTCACCCTGCCACCGATGGCAACCGCCTACCCGGGCTTCGACGTGCTCACGCATGCCCTGGAGTCGTTCACCTCGCGTCCGTATGACGCGCGCCCACGCCACCGTCCGGATGAACGCCCGGTGTACGTCGGCCGCAATCCCGTCAGCGACCTGTGGTGCGAAAAAGCGCTCGAGTTTCTGGGACGCTCGCTACGCCGCGCCGTGCTCAACGGCTACGACATGGCCGCACGGACCGACCTGGCGCTGGCGGCAACCTACGCGGGCATCGGCTTCGGCAACGCGGGAGTCCACGTCCCCCACGCGCTGGCGTATCCCATCGCCGGCCAGGTCCGCGACTTCCTGCCACCCGATTATCCCGGCCACACGCCCCTGATTCCGCACGGACTCTCGGTCATCAGTACCGCGCCCGCGACGTTCCGGTGGACCTATCCAACCAGTCCCGAGCGCCACGTCCACGCCGCGCACCTGCTGGGCGCCACCACCGGCGGGTTGACGGATGCTGAAGCCCGTGACGTGTTGCCCGCAACCCTCCTGGGGTTGATGCGCGACACCGGCATCCCGAACGGCCTGTCGGCCCTCGGATTCCGCGAGACCGACGCGCCCAGCCTCGTGGACGGCGCCCTCAAACAACAGCGCTTGCTCATGGGTTGCCCGCGCTCCGTCGAAGCCGCCGACCTGCACGACATCGTGTGCGCCAGCATGCAGCACTGGACGTGAGCCTGGCCCAACGCACCGTCCTGGTCACCGGCGCCGGTGGGGGCCTCGGTCGCGTCATCAGCGTGGCATTCGCCGAAGCCGGCTATAACGTGGCCGTCAATTACGCACAGTCGCTGGCCGATGCGCAGGCAACCGCCGATGCCGTGCGCGCGTGCGGCGCCCAGGTTCAGCTGGTACAGGCCGACGTCTCCAGCGATGCCGCCGTTCAGGACATGCTGGCCGACGTCGTGGCCACCTTCGGCGGACTGGACGTGCTGGTCAACAACGCCGGAACAACGCAGTTCATCCCACTACCCGACCTGCACGCGATCACCGACGTCGTCTGGGACCGGTTGATGGCCGTGAACCTGAAGGGTCCCTTCTACTGTGCGCGGGCCGCCGAGCCCTACCTGCGTCAAAAACGGGGAAGCATCGTCAACGTGTCTTCGAACTCCGCGTTCGTGCCCACCGGGAGCAGCATTCCGTACATGACCTCCAAGGCAGCCCTGGTCATGCTGACGCGGTGCCTGGCGCAAGCGCTGGGTCCGGACATCCGGACCAACGCGGTCGCCCCCGGCTGGCTCGACACGCCCTGGGTGGACAAGTACGTGCCCGCCGAACGCAAAGCCGTGATGTTCGCGGAGGGTGCCTCACCGCCCGCGGACATCCACGACATCGCCCGCGCCGTGCTCATGCTCGCCGAGACGCCGTCGATCAATGGCCAGACGCTGGTCATCGATCGCGGCCAACTGATGCGCTAGCTCAGCTCGCGGCGGCCGCCACCGAGGAACTCAAGACGTTCTCCACGTTGCGGAACGTGGTCTTGGCCAGGTGCTGCCGATTGACATCGAGATAGGCCGCGCGCTCAGGCGATTTCTCATAGCGCTCGAGCGCTTCCTCGCTGTCGAACGAGCGGACCCAGATGAACTCGTTGTCAGGTCGGTTCAGCCAGGCGGCGGTCACCCGCACCCCGTACTTTGCGCTGGTGGGAACGATCTTCTCGTTGAAGTGTTTGACCCAAGAATCCGCCATGCCGTCTTTCACGGTGTAGATGCGTACCTGCGTCACCATGCTCCCATGGTAGAGCGATCTCGCCGATCGCATCGAGCGTTGAGCTACAAATGACCAGAAGCGGTGCGGCTGTCGTTGCTCGAACTGCAGATCCTGGTCGCCCTGGATGACGACAAGACCCTGACGCAGATCGCTCGGGAGCTCTACCTGAAGCATCCGAGCATCAGTCGCGCCCTGCATTCCGCCGAGCAGAAAACCGGCGTCCCGCTCGCGGAGCACGTCGGTCGTCGACTGCGGCTGACCGGCGCCGGCGCTGAGCTTGCCACCTACGCGCGGGGCATGCTCGCCCACTACGACGACCTCGACCGCATCATGGAAGACCTGCGTGACGGCCAGGCAGGTACGGTGCACATCCTGGCTACTCGGACCGCATCCGCGTATCTGCTGCCACACAGCATCCGCCAGTTTGTCAGCGCGTATGCCCGCGCCAACATCAGCTTGCAGGTTGCCACACCTGGCGAGGTCTGGCAGCGCTTTCGCGACGAGCGCCACGACATCGCCGTTGCGCCACAGACGCACGAGACGCCAGGCGACGCCGAGTGGCTCTTCGACGACCAGGAGAGGCTGTACGTCGAGCCTGCGAGTCCGCTGCTCCGCGCGGGTCGCCCGACGCCCGTGCATGTTCCGACGCTGATTGCACCGCTGGCCCAGGAACCGGAGCGTCACGTCGACGAGCATCTGCGCCGGTGCGGTCTCACGTTCGGACGACGGCTGGATATTCGGAGCCTGGAGGCCGCCAAGCACCTGGTCGAGGCAGGTGTGGGCGTGGGGCTGTTCGGACAGTCGACGGTCGGGCGCGAGCTGGCAGAAGCGCGGTTCGTCGAGCTGAGCTGCCTGGAGTTGGA
>JAFAWJ010000990.1 GCA_019242065.1 Chloroflexota bacterium | reverse complement strand
GGAACCTACTATCTCAAGAACTGACCCACTTTTAAAATCGTGTTGACATTCAGAATGTTGTCATCCGGTTGAACCAGACGCAGTTGTGTCTGAACCTCTCAGATCTTCTCTCCCGCGGACAGCACGTACGCGGGGGGGTCGCCGCGGGAGTGAGCGCAGCGAACGGCGGCGGGGGGCGGCAGCCCCCTGACCGGTGCGTCAGCACCCAGCGGCACATGTGCCGCTGGGCACCAGGGCGCATGCGCACTGGTGAGGAGCCCGCGCATGCGCGGGCTCCCTCCAGAAGAACAATCACCCCTCGGCCGCTCTAGTAGTTGACATAGTCCACCATGTCTCGGTTGATGGTGCGCACCGCGGTGTGACCCGCCAGGGCCAGGTCGACGCGCAGCTCCGTTTCTAGGAGTCTGGAGATCGCCGCGGCGCCGTCGGCCCCGCCCTGGGCCAGGCCCCACATGTAGGGTCGGCCGATGGCCACCAGCGTGGCGCCCAGCGCCAGGCCTTTGATGATGTCCGTACCGCGTCGAAAGCCGCCGTCGATGATGATCGGGATCCGGTTGTCCACGGCCTGCGCGACGCGTGGTAAGGCGTCGATCGTCGCCCGGCCGGAGTCGAGCTGGCGTCCACCGTGATTCGAGATCCAGACGAAGTCCAGCCCGCAGTCCAGAGACGCGCGCGCGTCATCCGGGTGCATGATGCCCTTCAGTCCGAACGGAATTTTGATCAAATCGCGCAGGAAACGTACGTACTCCCAGGTAATCATCGACAGATACGTTGGATCGTTGCCGGGCTGGGGCGCTCGGGCCGGCGGCAGTTGGCCACCCGCGGCGGTGAAGAGCGCTTCCAGGTGGGCGTCGCGTCGACTCGGGACACCGGTGTCGACAGTCAGCGTCAGGGCCTTATAGCCGGCGGCCTGGATCTCTTCCACGCGCGCGGCGGCCCAGTCGCGGTCGCCGTAGTTGTACAGCTGGTACATCAGCGGCCCACTGGCGACCTCGACGCGCTCCTGGAGCGGTCCGCCGCTATTGGCGACGGCCAGCAGCCCGCCAAGCGTCGCACCGCGCGCCATCTCGACGTCGCCCCTGGGCCAGATTTGCGGCATGCCACCCATGGGGCACACCGCGAACGGTACCGGCAGGTCCATGCCCAACAGGCGGGTGCTCAGGTCAATCGTGCGCACATCCATGCCGATGCGCTGCTCGATGACAATGCGCTCGAGCGCCGCGCGATTGCGGCGCAGGCTGAGCTCGCTGGCAGAGCCACCGGTGACGTACGCGTACACCTCCGGTTTGACCTTGCCCGGAAAGGCGGCCTCGTATTGACCCAGGGTGATGAAGTTGTCCACTGCTCGTGCAGGGTACGCGGTGCGGGTTTTGCGAGTCTTTAGTCAATAGTTCAAAGATTGGCAATCAGCGCGGGACACAATGTGGTGGTTTCGTTTCTGGAGAGAACTGAATATGAATTTCCTTCGTTCGACTACAGTTTTGGCGCTCGCGGGCGCGGCGCTGCTCACGGTGGCGCTGGGCGGCGGCGTCGCGTCGGCGCAGACGCTGCCGGGCTTGCCCAGCCTCGACGGCAATGATCAGTTGCAGCAGGTCATGCTGGCCGGTGAGGCCAACGCGGTGGCGCAGTTCCTGGGGATTTCGCCCGCGCAGCTGCAGAGTGAGCTGGCTGGGAAGTCGCTGGCGCAGGTGGCACAGCAGCATGGCAAGAGCGTGTCGGACCTCACCGACGTGGTGGTCGATTCGGCGGATGAGCAGTTGGACGCTGCGGTCGGGCAGGGGCAGATCGGGAGCGACGCGGCGGCGCAGTACAAGAACGAGATCGGCTTTTTCGCGCCGTTCCTGGTAAGTTCCCCCGAAGCGAGCGCCGCCGCCCTGCAAGCCTTCGGCTCGTGAGCTAATCGCTACACTCTCGAGTATGGCTACGCCGCGTCGTTCTGTTGCTGTCGTTGGCGCTGGCATTGGCGGGCTGACCGCGGCTATTACGCTGGCCCACGCGGGCTTCGACGTCGACGTCTTCGAGCAGGCCAGCCAGTTCGCGCGCGTCGGCGCGGGCATCCAGATGCTGCCCAATCCGATGAAAGTCCTGCGCCGCCTCGGACTGGAACCGCGGCTGCGCGAGCTCGCCTTCGCCCCCGTCTCGCACCTGGACCGTGACTGGGACACCGGCGCCGTGACCAACGACTTGCCGATGCCCGAGGACCGCTACGGCGCCCCGTACCTGTGTCTGCATCGCGCCGAGCTGCACGCCGCGCTCGCCGCCCAGGTGCCCGCCAGCCGCATCCACCTGGACAAGCGCCTGGTCGGCCTCGACCAGCGGGGCGACGGCGTCACGCTCGCCTTCGCCGACGGGACACGCTCACAGGCGGAAACCGTGGTCGGCGCCGACGGCGTCCACTCGCTTGTCCGTGAGCTCCTGCTCGGCCCGGATCGGCCTCTCCACCGTGGCCGCGTCGCGTACAGAGGCGTCTTTCCGTCGGCCTTGCTGGGCGGGTTGGACCTCGGCCCGTCGCGGACCAAGTGGTGGGGCCCGGACCGCCACATCGTCGTGTACTACACGACGCGGACGCGGGACGAGGTCTACTTCGTGACCAGCCTGCCCGAGTCGCTGGACTGGCTGACCAGCGAATCATGGTCAGCCACCGGCGACGTGCGCGAGCTGCGCCGGGCGTATGCCGACTTCCATCCTGACGTCCGGGCGACGCTCGAAGCGTGTCCAGACTGCCACAAGTGGGCGATTCTGGAGCGCGAGCCGCTGCCACGCTGGAGTGACGGTCGCGTCGTGTTGCTGGGCGACGCGTGTCATCCCATGACGCCGTATATGGCCCAGGGGGGCGCCACGGCGATCGAGGACGCGGTGGTGCTGGCGCGGTGCATGGCCGAGGCTGAGTACGCGGCGGCGTTCGAGCGCTACGAGGCGCATCGCAAGCCACGGACGTCGCGGATTCAGGCGATTTCCAGCGCGAATACCTGGCTGCGGCAGCGCGAGCCTGACACTGACTGGCTGTATGGCTACGACGCCTGGACCGTCGACCTGGGCGCGCCCGCGCCGACGGGTGTGGCCTGACGGTCCGACGCGGCCTGGATCCATGCTCTGCCACAAGTCACTCGAGAGTGCCGACGGCCCGTCCCTGCACAGCCTGGCGATCGACCGTGACTGACGAACGAGCGGGTCCGTGCGCAGCCTGGTGATCGAGCGTGACTGACGAGCCGTCACTCGATCTCCACGGCCTGCGGGTCGCCGACGCGGTGCGGCGGACCACGACTTTTGTGGTCGCCGAGCAGCAGCGTGGCACCGCGGTCGTGCGCGTCATTACGGGCCACGGCACGGGGGCCCTCAAGCACGCCGTCCGCGACGTGCTCAGCTCGCACCCGGCCGTCGCCTACCTGCGCCCCGCGCTGGCCAGCGACGCGGCGGTGCTGGTTGTTCTCAAGCCGCCCGTGCGCACGCTACGATAGCCGCGATGCCCGTCCTGTTTGCGCCCACGCGCGCGACGCACACCACGCTGGAGTGCCGCGACATTGAGCGGAGCCTGCGCTTTTATCGTGAAGTGATGGGCCTGCCGTCAGTGCGCCGCCTGAAGATGGCCGGCATCTTCCGCGCGAGCAACGGCGTGATCGCCGCGTCCGTGCAGGTGCCACGCTTCACGCCCCAGCCGTTCTACAACTTTTATGCGCGGCCAGTGCGCGATCGCGCCGAAGTGGATCGCGTGCACGCCAGGCTGATCGCAGCGCAGGCCGCCTACGGCATCCAGCAGATTACCGAGCCGGCGTTCGAGGATCCTGGGAAGTTCGGCGTGGGGACCTACGGCTTCTACGTGCTGGATCCGGATGGCAACTGGTGGCGCGTCGAAGACAATGACGGGCCATTCGGGCCGGCGGAGATTCCCTCGGACGCGGAACCGGCCGGCTCGCTGGTGCCGGCCGGACCGATCAGCTACGTGACACTCGAAAGTGTCGACGTCGGCGAGTCCGTCCGCTTTTTCCATGAGTTTCTGGGGCTGGACGCGGAATCGCACGGCCACTACTTTTTCAGCCGCGGCAATGGCGGCGTGAACGTCGTCGGCGTCCAGGTGGCGGACATGCAGTACCCCCAGCCGCTGCTCAACCACCACGGCATCACGCTGTACAGCGGTCGTGAGGCGTTGATCGACGAGCTGCGCGAGAGCGCCTCGGGACGCGCGGCCGATTTTGGCGTGATGAAGATCCTGCCGGCGACGTACCAGCATGGCAGCTATTCGTTTTATATGCAGGATCGGGATACCAATTGGTGGGAGATCGAGATCCTCGAGGAGCTCGATCCCTACGAGCAGACGCTGAAGGACGGCGAGTGGACGGAGGAGACTAGCGTCGAGCAGGGCGCCCGCTTCGCGCGCACCCGGCACACGTAGGCCGGCTCGCGGTGCGGCGGCATCCGCGCTGTCGACCGTAGGTAAAACACCAGGACGAACGAGTGACGGGGCGCGGCGGGCTTAGAGGAGCTGGCGTGTTGTCGGCAGTATGGGAGCGTGCAGCTGCGTCTCCCCCGTGAGCCAGCTATCGACACCCGCGGCGCAGGAACGACCTTCGGCGATGGCCCACACGATCAGGCTCTGGCCGCGGCCCATGTCGCCGCAGGCGAACACGCCTGGCTCGCTGGTCATGAACGTCTCGTCGCGCGCCACGTTGCCCCTGGCATCCAGTTCGACGCCGAGCGTCTCGAGCATGCCTGCTCGCTCTGGACCGACGAAGCCCATCGCCAGCAGCACCAGCTCGCACGG
>JAFAWJ010000808.1 GCA_019242065.1 Chloroflexota bacterium | reverse complement strand
GGTTGCCACAAAGTGCGCCCCGCCCATGATCGCGCGCGTCGCCGCCGCCAGCTTCTCATAGGTAAAGGCGCGGTCCAGCCCGGCAATCACCCACTCGGCACCCGCGTCGCCGTCGACGACCACCAGCCCTTCTTCTTCAGCCGCCTGCCGCAAACCGGCTTCGCCGACAATGCGCACGCGCGTCCCCGGCGCCGCGTGCCGCTTGACGTAGCCCACCGCGGCCTGTGCGCTGGTCAGGATCTCGTCGGGCTCGACGTCAATCTGCATGCCGCCGAGCCGCTCGGCGACGTGCTCCGGACTGGTCGTGGAGTTGTTGGTCACCAGCAGAAACTTGAGCCCGCGGCGGCGGGCTTCACTCAGAAACCGCCCCGCGCCGGGAATCGGCTCGCGGCCGATATACACCACGCCGTCGAGATCGATCAGTACGCCCTTCAGCGTCGACCAGTCGACGCTCACGAGCGTACGGCGGCGCCGTCAATCAGCGGGAGACTCGCGTCCTGGCGCACCTCGTTGATGATTTCGAGCACGCTGTGCTCGAACGGCGGCAGCGGGTAGTCGTACTCGTCGAGCCAGCGGGCGTTGTCCATCAGCCAGATCGTCGAGGCGTCGCGCCCGCCCGTTTCCTGCGCGAAGTTGATCTGGGCCTCAGGCAGGAAGCGCGTCACCAGCGCCGCGAGGTCCCCCATGCTGATGCCGTTCCCGCCCGAGTTGTAAACCGGATACTTGCTGTGCTCGTCCTCGACTAATCGCGAGAAGATCTCGGCCACGTCCGAAACGTGAATCGGCAGCCGCATCGCGTCGCGGTACGGGAACTCGACGGGCAGGCCGCGCGCGGGCTCGGTGATGCACTTGACATGGTCGGTCGAGCCGCGAACTTTGTCCCAACCGGTGACGTGCGCGGCACGCAGCCCGGTGATCCGCATGTCGTAGGCGGCGTTGTACCACTCGGCCTGATGCTCGTTGTAGATCTTGGAGGCCGCGTACAGGCCCCGGCCGTGGAGGAAGTCGGCCTCGACCACCGGTCGGTCGCCGAAGTGGATCTGCTCGCCGTAGACCGTGAGCGAGCTGGCGTAGACCACGCGCTTGATACCGCACAGGCGCGCCGCTTCGAAGCAGTTGTCCATACCGAGCACGTTGAGGCGCACGCCGGTATGCGGGTCGCCACCGCCCATCAGGTACGCCAGGTTCAGGACATGGTCCGGGCGGACAGCCAGCATGGCCTCGACGACATCGTCCATGAGCGTGATGTCGCCGCGCAGGAGCTGGACCCGGCCCTGAAAGTCGCGGTCGTAGGCGGGCAGCGTCGGGTTGATGTCGAAAGCGGCGACCGCATGTCCACGTTCGAGGAGCTTGCGAAGCACGCGGTTGCCGATGAAGCCGGTACCGCCGAACACCAGGATTTTCACGGTGCGACAACGGTAGCAGGTCAGGTGGTTCTGGCCTCGCCCAGGACCTCGCGCAGGCGGCCGTCGGCGGCTGACAAACGCTCGGCCGCCACCTGTCGCGAAATCCCCAGACGCAGCATCGCGATGGCGACTTTCACCTCGCCGCCGGCGGCGTCCAGTGCCACGCTCGCCGCCTCGTGATCGACCGCGGTTGCCTCCGCCACCAGCCGCACCGCGCGCCGCCGCAGCTTGGCGTTGGTCGCCCGCACGTCCACCATCAAATTTCCATACACCTTGCCCAGTCGCACCATCAGCGCCGTACTGAACGCATTCAGCACCAGCTTCTGCGCGGTGCCTGCCTTCATCCGCGTCGACCCCGTAATCGCTTCAGCCCCTGTGTCAACCTCGATCGAAACGTCCACATAGCCGCGCAGCTGTGGCGACGGCACGCACGCCAGGCCCAGGCACACCGCACCCACCGATCGCGCCCGCTCGAGCGCACCCAGCACCCAGGGCGTCCGCCCGCTGGCGGCGATCCCGAACGCCACATCCCCACCCGACAGGTCAGCAGCCGCGGACGCACCCGCAACCCGGTCGTCTTCCGCACCCTCGACCGCCACCGCGAACGCCGAGGTACTGCCCGCCAGCCGCGCGACATAGCGGTCCGCCGCGACCCCGAACGTGGGCCCCAGCTCGGCTGCGTCCAGCATCGCCAGCCGTCCCGACGTGCCTGCGCCGAAGAGCACCACGCGCCCGCCCCGCCGCCAGCATTCGAGCGTCACGTCCACCGCGCGCGCCACCGCCGGCAGCGCCGCTCGCACCGCCGCGGCGACGCGCTGGTCCTCGTCATTCAGCAGCTCGAGCACACCCAGCGTCGGGAGCCGGTCGATCGACGCGGTCCGCGGATTGGACTGCTCGGTCGGCAGCCGATCAAGTTCGGATTGGCTCACACCGCGGGTTCTACACGGTCTGGCCGTATGATCTCGACTGATGGCGCGCCTGTATATTGGCACCTCGGGCTGGAGCTATCCCAAAGGGCAGGGCGCCTGGGACAACCTCTTCTATCCCGCCAAACTCGCCGATAAAGACAAGCTCGGCTTCTACGCCACCTTCTTCAACACGGTCGAGATCAATAGCTCCTTCTACCGGCCGCCGAATCAGTACGCGGCGCAGGCGTGGGCCTCGAAGGTGCCCGACGGCTTCCGCTTCACGGCCAAACTCTGGCAGAAGTTCACCCACCCCAAGATGTTCGAGAAGGCCTCCGGCCAGGATTGGCGCGTCCAGGACGAAGACTTCTCCATCTTCGAACAGGGCATCCGGCCACTCGCCGACGCCGACAAACTCGGGCCGCTCCTGGCCCAGTTCCCCACGAGCTTTCGGCCAGACAGCGCGCGGCTCGAGTACCTCGAAGACCTGATTGGCCGCATGCGCGCCGCCGGCTTCGCGCTGGCAGTCGAGCTGCGCCACCGCGAATGGACCGAATCCGAGGCGACCCGCGCCATCCGCGCCTTCATGGAGGAGCAACACGTCGCCTGGGTCATGATCGACGAACCGCGCTTCAAGACGTCGATTCGCCACATACCGCTTACCAGCAGCACCGCGTACTTCAGGTTTCACGGCCGCAACTTCAAGAGCTGGTGGAGCCACGCGGAGGCCGAGGATCGCTACAACTATCTGTACACGCCCGAGGAGGAGCGCCACCTGGCCGAGGACGTGCGCGAAATCTCAGAGCGCACCACGGAGACGTACGCCTTCTTCAACAACCACTATGGCGCAAAGGCCGTCGTCAACGCGGTTGACCTGCAGCGCCTGCTGGAGCAACCGGTCCAACAGTCGCTGCCAGAGTCGCTTCAGACCCTGTACCCGAGCGTGGTGCCGCCGTCCCAATCCGCTTCCAGTAGATGATGGTGCCGCACAGCCCGCCGTGCGGCTTCAACGCGTAATCGGGGATGACGCCCGCCCGAATGAAGTCGAGCTTTTCGTAGAAGGGACCGGCGCCCTCGTCCTCGGCGGTGTCGAGGGTAAGCAGGCTGCGGCCGCGCTCGACCGCAATCCGCTCCAACTCGATCATCAGCGCCCGGGCGATGCCCTGCCCGCGGTGATCGACGCGGGTCATCATTTTGGCGACCTCCGCGCGGTGGGGCTGATTGGGTGGGCAATCCAGCAAAAGGGTGACGGTGGCCACGATGTGCTGGTCGTCGTCCAGTGCGCCGAAGACGACGCGTTCGCCCGCGTCGGCCGCGGTGAGCGACCTGGTCCAGAACGCAGCCGCGACTTCGGGCGCCAGTGGATGCATGAAGCTGACCGAGCCCCCCGCCGCGACGGTTTCTCGAAGAAGATCCGCGAGCTGCGCCACGCTGTCGCTGGTGCACGTTAGCTGGACAATCTCCATCTTTGCCTGCGAGCGCCGTGTGTTGGCTATCGCTGGTGCGCGAGAAAGCCCAGCACCACCCGATTCCACTCCTCGGGCTGCTCCCAATGCAGGCAGTGCCCGGCCTCGCCCAGGCTCACGAACTCGTGGTTCGGCACGTGTTCGGCAATCCGCCGCATCAGCTCCGGCGGCGCGAGCAGGTCGGCGCCACCCGCGATCAGCAACGTCGGCGTGCTCAGCTTGCCGAGGTCTGGCAGCGCCACCGGACCGCTCATGTGCTGCCGTGCCGACGCCGGCGGCTCACCAGCCGCCCGGTGGATAGCGAGCCAGCGCTGCACACCCTCAGGATCGCGCGTCCGATACGAAGGCCCCAGCTCGCGCAGGTCGATCGGCAGCCCACGAATCGGCGCACTGACGACGCGCTCGCGGATGGCGGTGTACGTCGGATCGCTGATCCCGCCCTGGCTGCCGCTCAGCACGAACCTGCTGAGGCGCGTCGGAAACCGGAGGGCAAAGTCGAGTCCGCCAAAGCCGCCGTAGGCCGCGGCGACCAGCACAAAGCTGTCCAGGTGCAGGTGGTCGACGAGCGCCAGGAGGTCGTCACTCATGCAGCCGGTGTCGGTTGCCTCAGGCGCAGGTCGCGACCGGGCCCAGCCGCGCAGGTCGTAGACGATGGTGCGGTAGCCACTCGACGCGAAGGCCCGCAACTGCAAGGCCCACGAGTCAGCGGAGCCCGAGGCCGGGTGCATGAACACCACCGGCGTGCCCGCGCCGCCGGCGTCTTCGTAGTGGAGCGTCGCGCCGGGAACGGGGAGGGTGGCCATAGCCTACGCGGCTTCAGGGTACCGGACGGTGTCGAGGGCTGGTGAGGTGGCCTTCTGACGGACGCGCGACACGCCCGATGTTGCGACGAGTGCTGGACGCGCGAGCATCGGCAATCCACACTTCACCACTGATGTCCGACGACGGCCCGCGGCGGACGCGCACCATCCTGGTCGCGCTCGACCTGACGCCCGCGGGCGAGGTCAAGATTCCAGTTGCGGAGGAGTATGCCCGCGCGCTGGACGCGGACGTGCTCCTGCTCCACGTCCTGCGGCAGGGCGCCATCGATCCCGCCACCGTCTCGCAGACCGAGGCCCAGGCGCGCGCCTACCTGGACACCTTCGGCGCGCGGCTCCGCAGCGCCGGCGTGCACGCCGAGGGTGTGATCCGCAGCGGCGGGATCGCGGGCATCATCGTGGACGAGGCGCTAATCCGCGACGTCGCCCTGATCATCCTGGGCACCAACACCCGCCCGATCCTGTCGCGGGCCGTGCTGGGCAGCGTGGCCGACCAGGTCGCGCGCGCCGCGCCGTGCCCGGTCATGTTGGTGCATCCGCTCGGCGACGCGCTCGAGCGTCAGCAGGTGCGCTGCTTCCACCGGGATGCCGAGCTGGCCGGCGTGCTCGTGCAGCGCGATCTCGGCGTACGCACGATCGAGGTCGCCCGCATCATCGGCAGCGTCGACCGCTGCCTCGAGCTTGGACTGGATTTTCGACCACCCCAGCGGCGGCGACGGCGCCAGGACGAACAGCGCTACGACCACGTGCGTCGGGCTATGGACGCCGGCGATGAGATGCCGCTCATCGAGGTGTACAAACTGGGCTTTGGCTATTACGTCCTCGACGGTCACCATCGCGTCGCGGTCGCCATCGAGCGCGGACAGCTCGAGATCGACGCCCACGTGATCGAGTACCTGCCGGTCGCCGACGCCGAGGCCACCGAACGCTTCGCGGCGCGCCGCGCCTTCGAGCGCACCACGAGTCTGACCGAGGTCGGCGCGTCGCATGCCGCCACGTACACCATCCTGCTGGAGTCGATCGAGCGCTTTCGCGCCGAGCAACACCTGGACGACCTGCAGCGCGCCGCGCGGCGCTGGTTCATGGAGGTCTTTCGTCCGTTGTGGGAGACCGTCCGCGCCCGCCAGCTGACGGCGGCGTTTCCCGGCGACCGGTCAGCTGACCTGATCGCGCGCGTCGCCATGTGGCGTGAGAACGAGGCGCCGGACCTGGACTGGCCGACCGCGTTCGACCGCTTTGTCGCGGCTCAGACCGCGACGGGCAGCTCCAGCGTCAGCTCGCGTGAGGGGTAGACGTTGATGACAT
>JAFAWJ010000560.1 GCA_019242065.1 Chloroflexota bacterium | reverse complement strand
CCACAGTGCGACAGGCGGACCCGTGCAGAGCGCGCTGCGGTTGGGGGTGGGATGCGCGGCTGTAGTGGCGTGGCCAACGACCGCCGCACTTGAGGCGCGCTCGTGCTGATCGCGCTACCGCTGGCCGTTGGCATCGTGGCCGACCACAGGACGAGCGTCGGCCACACGGCCAGCACCAGGCCGGTAATCAGCGCCGCCCGCCCCCCGAACAGCCGCCGCGCCATCAGCACGCTGACCACGACGACGATGGCCCCGAACGCCGAGTTGATCACGCGAAACGTGTTGGCGTCGGCAATCCCGCCGCCGAGGATCGACAGCACGGTGATCAGGCCGAGGTAGCCGTCACCACCCAGGTGTTCGAGTCCCTGGGGCAGGGCTTTGTCGAGCGGGTTCGGCAGCAGCGACTGTGTCGCGAGGAAAAAGCTCGCCTCGTCGTTGAGCCACACCGCGGTGATGTGGACCCGCTGGGCAATGACGGACACGACCACCGTCGCCAGCAAACGCACCGCGAGCGCCAGTGCAGCGAGCACCAGCACCAGGCGCGGGCCGCCCGGCCCTTCGGTGTGACGCCAGGCGACGGCTGCCACGATGGCCACGGCCAGTGGCAGTGCGATCAGCATGCAGCCGCGTCAGCCTGGACGATCCATCGCGACTCGGCAGCTAGCACGCCAGGAGTGTAGACGTCTGGTGCGCGGAGACGATAATCGCGTGTGCGCTCGCTCTGGCTGATCTTTGCACTGGCCGTGCTGGTGCGCATCGTCGGCCAGGTGGCGCTCGGGGCGTACCCCCAGCCGCACGTCTTCGAATACGAAGAGATCGCCACCAATCTCATCAACGGACGGGGGTACACGTACGCCTCACCAGATGGCGGGATCTACGTGGCCAGCCAATCCAGCCCGCTGTACATCCTGTTGACCGCGGGCGTGTATCTACTCACGCGCCACAGCCAGCCGGCGATGCTGGTCCTGCAGGCGCTGCTGGGCGGTCTGACCGCGGTGCTGGTTGGCTGGGCCGGCCTGCGGGTGTTTTCGCGATCGGCGGGGATGGTGGCGGGTGTGCTGGTGGCGGTCGATCCTGCGCTGGTTGTGTACGCGGCACAACTGCACTCGCTCACCCTTGATGCGCTGGCCAACGTGAGCCTCGTGTGCGCCACGCTGGCCCTGCCGGTGCGTCCGGGCAGATTGCCTCTGGCGGGCCTCGGGGCGCTGTTCGGGCTGGCGGGCCTCACGCGCGCCACGGCGCTCCTGCTGCTGCCGGTCAACCTGGTGTGGTTACGATGCTATCGAGGCCTGCGGCTGGCGTCGGTGTCAGTAGCGATGGCGATCGTGGCGATGCTGCTGGTGTACGCCGCTTGGCCGATTCATAACACGCTGCTCCTGGGGCAGCTCACCCTGGGCTCGTCCGAGACGACGGAATGGGCGTGGCGCGGCAACAACCCCAACGCCGACGGCGGCAGTCTGACGCGGGACGGTCAGCGCATGCTGGCCGTGGCGCCGCCTGCCTTTCGTGCCGAGATTGAGACCGCGACCGAGGCCGAACGGGTGAGGATCTATCAGGCCGCCGCGCTCGAGTTCGTCCGCACCCAGCCCGCGGCCGCGCTGCGCCTGTATCTCACCAAGCTGCTGACGTTCTGGTGGGGCTCGCAGGAGACGGGTCTGCTGTACCCGGCCTACTGGCTCGTCGCCTATCAGCTCTGGTACGTGGCCCTGATGCTCGTGGCCGCCGTCGGCGCCTGGAGCGCTCGCGCCGATCTCGAGCAACGGTCAGTCGTGTGGCTGATCCTGGCGACGCTGCTGATCGTGTCGCTGACGCAGGCGCTCTTCTACGTAGAAGGTCGCCACCGCCTGGCCGTCGAGCCACTCCTGCTGATCCTGACCGGCGCCGGCGCCACCGAGCTCGCCGCCCAGTGGACCCGCCTGACCCGCCGCGCCCGACCGACTGTCACAACCATGCAACGGCCAGTCGACTGACCGATTCTGAATCAGCGATGCCGCGATCAGCCGTCGCGGTCGACGGTCACCAGGCGGCCGGCGAGCTCGTCTTCAAGCAACTGGATATCGGCGTCGACCATGAGTGACACGAGCTCAGGAAAGCGCACCGTCGGCTCCCAGCCGAGAACCCGTCGCGCCTTGGACGCATCGCCGCGCAGGTGGTCGACTTCCGACGGCCGGTAGTAGCGCGGATCGATCTCGACGAACTCGTGCCAGTCGAGCCCGACGCGGCCAAAGGCCAGGTCGAGAAACTCGCGAATGGTGTGCGATTCGCCGGTCGCGATGACAAAGTCGTCAGCTTTGGGTTGCTGCAACATCAGCCACATCGCCTCGACAAAATCCGGCGCGTAACCCCAGTCGCGTAACGCGTCGATATTGCCGAGGTATAGCTTGTCTTGCAGTCCTGCGCGAATGCGTGCCACTGCTCGACTGATCTTGCGTGTAACAAACGTTTCACCACGTCGCGCTGACTCGTGGTTGAACAACACCCCATTGACCGCGAACAGTTCATACGCTTCGCGAAAGTTGACCGTCACCCAGTACGCGAACACTTTCGCGGCACCGTACGGGCTGCGCGGATGAAACGGCGTCGCCTCGTTCTGCGGCGGCGGCGCTGCC
>JAFAWJ010000365.1 GCA_019242065.1 Chloroflexota bacterium | reverse complement strand
GCCCCAGAGGCCTACCAGTTCGGCGGTCGGGTGATCCCTGACGCCGCGGCCATGGACCGTAGTGGCCCAGTAGCCCGTTCCAATTACTCCAACGCGCATTGTGGGCATTTTTACCCAAAGTTCGCTCAATTTGGCAGTCGAGGTCTCGCACAAAAACTTGCGAGTCGCGGACAGCACGTACGCGGGGGGTCGCCGCGGGAGTGAGCGCAGCGAACGGCGGCGGGGGGCGGCAGCCCCCTGACCGTTGCGTTAGCACCCAGCGGTGCATGCACCGCTGGGCAGTTGGGCGCATGCGCCCAACTGAGGAGACCGCGCATGCGCGGTCTCCCTCCAGATAACAATCACAAGCCAATACTCTCCGCCATCGCCGTGGGGTGCGCGGGCACGGCCTCCAGCGTCGGCGCGCCGCGAACGGCCGACAGCAGGCCCGCCGCGACGGCCAGCAGGCCCAGGCAGAACAACGTCTGATGGAAGGCCACCTCCAGCGCCGCCGGATCGACGTCAACCGTCGAATCGACGTGCGTACCGGTCAATGCGCTCAGCAGTAAGGCTAGCACCGCCCCCGTCAGCGCCACGCCCAGGCTGGTACCGATGCTGCGGGTCATGTTCAGGATCCCGCCGGCCACGCCCAGGCGCTGCTGCGGCGCGCTGCCCATGATTGCGCTGTTGTTGGGTGGCGTGAACAGTCCCAGTCCAACCCCCAGGACCCCGAGCAGCACCAGCATCAACGGCAACCCCGAATCTGGCAGAAGCGCCAGCGCGAGCAGCGCGAGTGCGCTCAGCAGCATGCCCGTCACCGTCGGCAGCCGCGAGCCAAAGCGGTCGGTCAGCGCTCCCGACAGCGGCGCCATGATCCCCAGCGCCAGCGGTATCGGAGTCAACAAGAGCCCGGCCTCGGCCGGCGTCCGACCCAGGATGCGCTCGAGATAAAAAGGAATCAGGAACAAACTCCCGAACAGGACCGAGTACGACAGGAGTCCGGCCACGATGCCAATCGTGAACATGCGTGAGGCGAACAGGGTGAGGTCCACCAGCGGCGACCTGGCCCGAAACTCGGTCGCCACAAATAGTCCCAGGCACACGGCTGCCAGCATCGTCACCCCCAGAAATGCGGGGCTGGTCCACCCCCAGTCGTTGGCAAACGTCAGCGCCAGCATGAACAGCGCCACCGACGGCCCGAGCAGCAGCGCACCTACCCAGTCAAAGTGTTCGCGGTCTTTGTCCGCCTGCTCGTCGCTTCTGACCGTCGTCGGTAGCACCAGCCAGCCGAGCACGGTGCCGATCAGACCGAATGGGACCGCGATGAAAAAGACCCACCGCCAGCCGAGCGCGTCGATCAGAAAGCCGCCCACCGACGGCCCGACCGACAATCCGACCGCCTGCGCCGCGCCCTGAATGCCAATGGCGCGACCCAGCTTTCGGCGAGCGACCGCGGCGGTGATGATCGCCACGCTGTTGGCCTGCAGCATCGCTGCGCCGACCGCCTGCACCACACGGAAGACGATCAGCCAGCCCAGGTTCGGCGAAAAGCCGCACAGCGCCGAGCCACCAATGAAGACCAGGAATCCGGTGACGTACAGCAATTTGCGTCCGGCGAGGTCCGCCAGACGACCGAGCGGCACCACCAGCGCGGCCAGGGTGACCAGGTAGGCGATCGCCACCCACTCGACGCCGGCTACGGAGGAGGCGAAGGTCTCTTCGAGAGTCGGCAAGACCAGCCCGGCAATGCTGGCATCCAGTTGGCCCAGAAAGGCGCCGACACACACCGTGCCGACGATCAGCCACGAATACGACGGCAGTCGGGTCAGCGACGCGAGCGGCGGCGGTTCCTGGACAACCGCCGACAGGCCGCGCACGTCCTTGACTGTAGAGGCCGCCGAGGCGTCGCGCGATCGGTGTTCCTCAGCTATCTATCAGCGCAGCTGATGGATCGGCCAGGCTGCCCGCCAGCACCCCGCGAACTTCGGCGACCAGCGCCTCGGCGGCGGCCGATAGCTGCGCGCCTCGCATCCGAATCAGACACAGCGTGCGACAGATCTGGAGTCCGTCGACGCTGATGCACCGCAGCTCACCCCGAGTCAGCTCGTGCACAATCGCCAGTCGCGGCAACCAGGCCAGGCCGACTCCCTGGAGAACGGCCTGCTTCAAGGCCTCGGTGCTGCCCAGCGCCAGCAGCGTCGGCGACGTGGCGCCGGCGTGCGCCAGCGCGGTGTCCACCAGTTGCTGCGTACCCGAGCTCGCCTCGCGGCGCAGGATCGGAGAGCGCACCAGGTCCGCGGCCGCGAGACGCTGCCGACGGGCCAGCGGATGCGTCGCGGCCACGGTGAGCACCAGCTCGTCCTGGCCGAGTGGCTCGACCTGGATGTCGGCGTCCTGCACCGGCGCCTCGACAATGCCAAATTGCACGCCGTCGGCTTTCACCCAGGCGAGCACGTCGGCGGAGGTGCCGACCGCGACGTCGAACGTGACGCCGGGATGGGCCGCGCCGAAGCCAACCAGGACCATGGGCAGCAAGTAGTTGCCGAGTGTGGTGCTGGCACCGAAACGCAGCAGCCCGCGCTGTCCGCGGCGCGTGGCTTCCAGGACCTGGTGCGCTTCATCCAGCAGGTGAAAGACGCGACTGGTGTACGCGAACAGCGCCTCGCCGGACGCGGTCAGGTGCGTGCGGCGCTGCCGAACGTCGAACAGCCGTACGGCGTAGTAGTGCTCCAGCGCACGGATGTGGGCGCTGACGGCCGGTTGCGACAGGTCCAGTCGGCGCGCGGCGCGGGTGAAGCTCCGTTCGAGCGCCACCATGTGGAAAGTATGAAGGTAGTACAGGACCGGAAGCGGACGGGACCCGTTGGCGGCGCTCACACCCCGAGAGACAATTGCCAGCTCACGTCCGCCTGCTCGATAGCCAGCAGGCGCTGTTTGGTCGCGACGCCGCCGGGCGCCGAGAAGCCGCCAAGTTTGCCGCCCGCGGCCAGCACCCGGTGACATGGAACGACGATTGGGAACGGGTTGCGGCCGAGGGCCTGACCGACGTCCCGTGCGAGCAGCGGATCGCCCAGTCGCGTGGCGAGCTGTCCGTAGGTCGCCGTCTGGCCAGCTGGAATCGCGCGCGCGAGCGCATAGACGCGCCGTTCGAACGGTTCGACCGCGTCCATGTCCAGGTGCACGCTCGAGAGATCGGTCTCGGTGCCGCCGAGTAGCGCACGAATCGCTTCGATCGTCTGCGCTATCTCGGGGGCGGGTGGCGATTCCAGGCCGCCCCGAAAGCGGCGGCGCAGGCGCGCGCGCGCCTGGGCAGCGTCGGGTTCGGGCAACTGGACGCCGACGATACCTCGGTCGCCCCAGGCGAGGCCAGCGGTGCCGATGGGCGTGTCGAACACGCAGTAGTGGATGAGCATGGGCGTTCTCGCTGTTGAACACATTCTGGCGCAGTCCGGTTGCAGGCGACCCCTTGTTGAGATGGTCCGCCGCGGGCTGACTCTGCTACCCTGCCGGCGGTTTCCCGGCAAGGTGTTCGAAATCACATTCCTGACAAAAAGAAGCGGAGCTGCCGCATGAAGCGCTTCTCGTTGGCTGTTCGAGTGGTAGTAGCAGCTCTGGCATTGATGCAGGCAGTCCCCGCTCAGGCAGCCGAACTGGTTGTGTCGACGAGCGATCTGTCAGTACAGGTCAGTGGCCCGTGGCAGACCGCCTCGACCTCGGATGCGGGCACGTACCTGTTCCGGACCAATGGTGGCGGCAGCGCGACCGTGTTCTGGCCGTTCCCGACGAGCCTCGGCGCAGGCCAGTATCAGGTCTTCGCCAACTGGGTGAGCGGTCCAGATCGCGCGACGAATGCAAGCTACTTCGTGGCGTCCGGGGACGGTACGCAAACGGTCATGGAGAACCAGCAGAACAACGGTGGCGGCTGGCAATCGCTGGGGACGTTCTCCTTTCAGCCGGGCAAGGGCCAGGGCGTGACGCTCACCGATGGTGCCGCTGGCATGGTGGTGGCGGGCTCGGTGCGCTGGCTGAGCACCGGGAACGCGAGCGCCTCGGCGACGGTGTCAGCCACGGCGAACGCGACGCCAGGTGCGAGCGCGACGCCCGCCGCGAGCGCAAGCCCCGCCGCCAGCGCGACTGCCGCCGCCAGCTCCGCCACGCCTGGGGCCAGCGCGACGCCCGCCGCGGCCTCCGACACCTCGACCCCCACAGCCACGGACTCAACCAACCCTGCCGCGGCGACGACGCCATCCCCCGCCCCAACCGACACGCAGTCGACGGGCGGACCGTCCACTGATCCCTCTGCGGTCTGGACCGTGGCCATGAACGCCACCGACCTGCACGCCGGTCCAGACCCCTCGACGGACACGCTGGCGAAAGTGCCGAAGTACTCGTACCTGCAAATCCTCGGCTATCAGGGCGACTGGGCGTACGTCTACAACCCGCGTGCCCACGGCACCGCCTACGCCCTCAGCTCCATCCTGGGTCCCACCGATCCGCCGCCCGCCTGGGTCACTGCTCCACCGCCCACGTCGGTCGCCTCGATCGAAACGATGGGGCGCACGGTCGGCAGCGCACCGGTGGCCTATTACCCGGTTGACGATAAGTTCGCCTACACCTCCAGCCTGGGGCACAACCTCCCGATCCTGGTGCACGATCGCGTGCAGGGCGCCGACGGCTCGACCTGGTATCGCATCGACGGCGGCTACCTGGCCGACAAGTCCGTGCGGCTGCCACGGCCGCCGACGAAGAATTACACGGGCCGCTGGCTCGACGCCGACCTCCAGGAGCCGGCCATGCTGACCGCCTACGACGGCAACCGCCTCGTCATGGACACCCTGGCCATCAAAGGCACGATCGCCAATCAGACGCCGACCGGGACCTTCACCATCCTGCGCCGCGTGCAGGACGAGACCATGGACAGCGGCACGCTCGGCATCGATCCGCACGGGCCAGGCGGGTACCACCTGGAGCACGTGCTGAATACGCAGTACTTCACCAACGACGGAGCCAGTATTCACTACAACTACTGGTCGAGTAACTTCGGCTACTCCGGCTCCCACGGCTGCCTGGGGCTGGACCTGCAAGACAGCCAGTTCCTGTGGAACTGGGCCGACATCGGTACGCCCGTGGTCATTCGGTCATAGTCGAGAACTCACGTCTCGTCTGATCAGCCGCCGCGCGCGGGCGGGCACCAGTCGGTGCAGGCGCAGCACTTGCTCGCGCTTTTGCTCCTCCTCCAGGCTGCGCACCCGTGCCTGGAGGAGATCCCGCAACCCGATCATGCCCGCCAGCTCCACCTCGCCACCGCGCCGAATGACTGGCATCCGCGTCACACCGGTCTTGGCCATGCGATACACGACCGCGCGCAGCGGCTCGTCCGGATACGCAGCCACCGGATCGCGTCGCACCAGGTCGGCCAGCGGTCGCTCGCCCGCGCCCGAGCCCGTTTCGGCTAGCGCCATCTCCAGCTCGCTGGCAGCGACCACGCCGGCCAGCACGTCGTCGTGCTCCACGACGGGATACAGCCGCTGCCCCCGCCCACGGTGATCGTCCCGTAGCGACTGGCTCAGCTCGCCGACCGTCACGTCGATTGGCAGCACCACCACGTTGGTGCGCATCACATCGCGCACAAAGACGGTCTCTAGCGGATCGACCGAGTACTCGCGGCTCAGGTGCAGCCCACGGCGGCTGATCTTCTCGGTAAGGATCGAGCGCCGCATGGTCAGCACCGTGAAGGCGTAGGCGGCTGGAACGGCGATCAGTAGCGGCAACAACATCTGGACGTCGTGCGTCAGCTCCACGGCGAACACGATGGCGGTGAACGGCGAGCGCATCGTGCCGCCCAGGATGGCCGCCATGCTGACCAGCGGCCAGAAGCCGGCGCCCTCGTTTGGCAGAATGCCCGCCTCGAGGCCGCCCAGCGCGGCACCCATCATCAGTAACGGCGCGAGCACGCCACCCGACGTCCCCGAACCCAGCGCCACCGCCCAGATCACCGACTTCACCAGCAGGACGCCAAGGATCACGTTGATGGCGACGTTGCCCTGCAACAGCTGGCCCAGCGTGTCGTAGCCGACGCCCAGCGCCTGCGGGAAGATCAGGCCCCCGATGCCGATCACCAGGCCGCCGATCGCCGGCCACCACATCCAGTGCAGCGGCACGTGGTGAAAGCCGTCCTCGGCGGCATATACCCCGAGCGTCAAGAGCGCGGACAGCCCGCCGGCGATCGCGCCGACGCCCAGGCAGGCCACCAGGGCCAGCAGTTCCGGGTTGGGATTATGCGGCGGCACGGGGAACAGCGGCCCACTGCCGAGGAGATAGACACGCACCACGGCCGCGGTGGCGCTGGCCAGGGCGACCGGAATGAGACTGCGTGGCCGCCACTCGAACAGCAGCAGCTCGACCGCCAGCAGCGCCGCCGCGATGGGTGCATCGAACGTCGCCGACATGCCGCCTGCGGCGCCGGCCACCAGCAGCGTCTTGCGTTCCTGGCTGCTCAAGTGGAGGAACTGCGCGAAGAGCGAGCCGATCGCGCCACCGGTCATGATGATCGGCCCTTCGGCTCCGAACGGACCCCCGGAGCCGATCGAGATCGCCGAGGACAGCGGCTTGAGCACCGCGACTTTGGGCTCCACGCGACTGCCATTAATAAGGATCGCCTCGAGCGCTTCGGGAATGCCGTGGCCGCGGATCCGCTCGGAGCCGTAGCGCGCCATGAAGCCGATGATCAGGCCGCCGATGACGGGCACAACGATGACGAACCAGCCCAGCTGGGTGGTGGCCGGCGAGACCAGGTCGGTGCTCCAGCGCTGGAAGAAGAACACATTGGTGAACAGTCCGATCAAACGCAGCAGGGCCCAGGCGAGGAAGGCGCTGACGATGCCGATGCCGATGGCCAGGCCGCACAGCGGTACCAGGCGCGGCGTAGTCAGAAAATCGCCGAGGGCCTCGACGCTGGCTGCCGCGGGCCGATGCGACTCAACACTCGCCTCTGACCTTTCACGACCTGATCGAGTCTCGGTTGAACTACCCGTGCCCAGGTTCACGTCAGACAATCCCACGCGCGGTCCAATCTCAGCGAGCGACAGGTGTCCACGGTCACGACAGACTGTCCAGGACGTGTGTGAGCGCCGCGAGCAGGGCCGGCGCGGTCGAGCGCAGCTCGTGCTGATGCAGGACGGACAGACGGTCGAGCAACGCCTCGCCGTCGTCCGTCAGGTGGACGAGAACGCGGCGGCGATCGGCAGCGTCCTGCTCGCGGCGCACCAGCCCGCGGGCGACCGCGCGATCCACCAGCTCCACCGCGCTGTGGTGCTGGATCGACAGCCAGGCGGCGATATTGCCGACGCTGGGCGGATCGTCGAGTGTCGGCAGCCCTTTGAGGGCCAGCAAGAGCTGATGCTGCTGGGGTTCGATGCCGGCC
>JAFAWJ010000305.1 GCA_019242065.1 Chloroflexota bacterium | reverse complement strand
ATGTGCTTCATCGTGTCGTCGAACTCGTTTTTGGGTGCGATCTGATCGAGAGGCACCACCGGCAGATTGGCGACGACGAAGTCGATGTTGTTGAGCACGAGCTGGGCGACGTCTGGCGGGTCGCCCGCCGCCGCCTGGGCCACGCTGGACTTGAGGATGTCCGTGGAGGCGACGTTTCGCGGCTGGATGGTGACGTTTGAATTGGCGGCCTGGAATTCGTCGATGAGCTGCTGGGTACCCTGGCCGCCGAGACCTGGCGTGCCCCAGTTGTAGCTGTCGAAGCGGATGCTCACCGGCTGCGCGCTGGCAGTTGCAGAACCTGCCGTGCTCGCTCCTGGCGATGTCGTACACGCAGCCAGCGAGACGGCAACCGGTGAGAGTGCCAGGACTCCGAGAAACTGACGACGGTTCACGCCGCTGCGGCCGCCGCGCCGATCAAGCGCTGCACGACCGCATCATTCAGGTCGTGACGATAGGTCTCGACCCCCGCGCTCGGCATGGAGACTGTCAGGGCAACGGCGCGCCCATCGACTACGCGGATCAGGCCGAAACCACTCCCTTCGACGCCACGCAGGGTGCGCTGCTCCAGCAGCAGTGGATCGACACTGTACGCGGTCGCCGGCGCCGCGTAGCAGAACGCTCCACCGAACGCCGCGGTAATCGCGTGATGGGCGTGGCCCGCCAGGACGGCCACCACGTCGCTGCCGCGCAGCACCGACTCCAGGTCGTTCGCGGCATGGAGCGTCAACAGACCCGCCAGAGGTGTCGCATCCGGCACAGGCGGATGATGCAAGACCACGAGCGTGCCTTCCTCGGCGGGCGCTTCGATCTGGTCCGCCAGCCAGTGCAGTTGCTCAGGGCGAAGCTCGCCGTATGCGGCGCGCGGCACCGTGGAATCGAGCACAACTACGCGCAGACCACCAAGCCACCGTACGTAATCGATCGGCTCTTCGCTGGGCAGCGCGTCGAGCATCGCCTCTCTGAAGGCCGGACGCGCGTCGTGGTTGCCGATGGCGACGATCAATTGGCTACCGAGTCTGGCGACTGTCGCGTCCAGCTCGGTGCGCAGGCGTCGGTAACTTTCGATGTCGCCGTTGTTCGCCAGATCGCCGGACACGACGAGCGCATCCGGCTGAATTCCGCTGTGCTCGACAACGTGCAGGATGTCTCGCACGTTCTGGAGCGTGTCCACGCCCTGAAGGCGATCGGCGTCGGTGGGCAGAATGTGTGTGTCGGAGAGGTGCACCAGGGTCCGCATCGTCGTGAGTTCCTCCGCAAGTGCTCACGACATGCTTTCACGTGGTTCGGTTAAGGACCCAGATTCCGGGTAAACGGACGGCCAAGTTGACGTTAACAAGCCGTTGACGACTGGCTGTCCATTGAGTCGTTCAATACGCGTCGAGAGTGTTAGCCACCGAACGACGCCTCCCGGCGCGGGCTTCTGGCGGTGCACCGTCTCGTCCACACAGATTGTCCGCCAGCGTGAACAAGCAGAACCCATGGTCGCGCAGTCGATGCGACGCCGCTGGCAGCTCCGGATGCGGTGGCATCGAGGCGAAGCAATCCGTCAACTCGGCTGCATCCGCGTCGTCGAGTGAGACGTGCGACCCGGTTCACAGCATTCGTTGCTTTCGGCGGGGGGTCGGATGACTTCGAATTCAGTGTGCGCCTGGCGGAGCCCTTCGAATCCCCCGCGGCTAGTCGCAGCCGGTAGTGGGCATATCCGCTAGTGCGCGATCGAGCTAGGGGCTAACCCCAACCCTTCTCACACCTTCATGCACTTTCGACGATCAGCCATCGCCGCGGCGGCATGGACCATGACGACCATTTCACCTTCGAGCGCATCGCCAACCCGTTGGACCCCACGGCCGCGTCGGTACGCCGCGCTAGCCGAACAGGGGCTGGCGCCGATACGATGCCGCCAATGGCACCCGCCGATGAGTTCAGCCCCGTGTCGCTGCCGAAGGGTCTGCGGCGACTCGAGCACGTGATTGACCGGGTCGCCGGGGTCAGGTCCAGTGTCCATACCAAGCTACGGGCCGGGTTCTTCTTCGGCGCGATGTTGCTTGTGCTGATGGCCGCGGTGAGCCTGGCGGTCCAGGTCCACATCGCTGCGCGAGTCAACGAGCTCAGCCTCGCCCAGCAGCGTCTGGACCTCGAGCGACAGATGCTGTACCTGGTGACCGCTCAGAGTCACTACCGCACGATGTCGCTGCTGACGCGCGACGACAGCTACGTCGAGGAGATCACTCGGGCCAAAACCGATTTCCTGACGCTGCTGGATGAGTTGACCGCCATTGCGCCGGACAGCGAGCGCGCCTTGCTCGCGCGCATCGTCGAGGCCAATCAGCGCTACTCGGTTTCTGGTCAACAGGTGCTCGAGTTATATACAGCGGGCGATCTGAGCTCGGCGTTGCAGCTGCACCTGTCCGAAGAGCACCCCATCTCGCACGAGATCGAAGGTCCTGTCAACGCGATGCTCGTCGACGGTGAAAACCAGATGGATGCGAGCCGGGCAGCGGTGGAGTCCGATCAGCGCCTGCTGACGGCGCTGTTCATCGGCTTCTCCCTGGTGAGCCTGGCCACGGCGCTGTTGTTGGGATTTATCCTCTCGTGGTCGGTGCTGTTGCCGCTGGACAGCATCAATCGGGGGTTGGCACGCATCGCCGGCGGCCGGTTCGACCAGGATGTCAAGGTCGCCAATCGCGACGAGTTCGGCGATCTCGCCCGCAACCTCAACGCGACGCGGCTGGAGCTCGCCGACATGTACGGGCAGCTTCAGCTGCTCAATTCGGAGCTGTCGGGGACCAATCGTGAACTGGTCCGCGAGCTGCAGGCGCGAGTCGAGGAGCTGGATCGATCGCGCCGCATGATCACCGAAGCAGAAGAGCGCCTGCGGCGAGACCTGGCGGAAGTCCTTCACAGTCGCGTCCAGAACCGCTTGCTGACCACCTGGTACCGACTCGAAGAGATACAGGATTTGCTGCGGGAAGACCCGGCAGCCGCGCCACCCGCGCTGGCCGAGGTGCGGCAACTGATCGACGACATCCGCGAGCATGACGTGCGCGAGCTGAGTCATCGGTTACATCCGTCAATCATTCGCGCGGGGCTGCTGCCTGCGCTCGAAGTGCTCGTGGAGGAGACGCCGCGTGTGACGGTGGAGCTCGTAGCCGATAGTGGGGTCCAGCAGCTCGACGACGCCGCCACCAACGGAATTCCAGAGGTGGTCCGCTTGACCGTGTACCGCGTCGTGGAAGAGGCCCTCGGCAATGTCATCAAACATGCGCACGCGACGCGCGCGACGGTGGAGCTGCGGCAACTGGAGGCAGGCCTGCACGTGGAAATCGCCGACAACGGAGTCGGTTTCACGGCGTTGAAGACTGGATTGGGCCTGAGCAGCGTGGCTGCTCGAGTTGCCCGACTTGGTGGCACCTGGTCGATTCACAGCGTGCCGGGACAGGGCACGCGCGTGTCGGCCAGTGTGCCTTACTCAGTCGAGCAGGTGCAGAACGGCATTTGGACTGAGGTTGCGTTTGGCGAGGAATACCGCTCCAATCCGCCCGGCGGCGGTGCCATAGCCAGCGCTATCCGAGGCGCTGGTCAGAATGATGCGCACTGAGGGCGCCAGCACGCGCAGCCGCCGCGCCGTTTCGAACCCGTCGAGCCCGGGCATCTCGATGTCCAGCAGCACTCCATCCGGACTGGGTGCCAGGCAGGGGACCAGGTCCAGCGCTGCTTGACCGCTCGAGGCCTCGCCGACCACGCTGAGCGAGGGGTTGCGCGTCAGCCGGGTTCGCACGAACTGCAGAAAATCGGGTTGGTCGTCGACCACGACGAGCGTGCGCTGAGGGCCCGGACCATCGCTGTTCATGCTCGGGCCGAACCCCGGCTGCCGGGCGAGGCGCGGCACTCCTTCAGGTATTCGAGTACGGCGCCAACGCGCGGATGCATGCTCGTTCCGTCGCGCCGGTCCAGTCCAAGCTCACTGTAAATCGACGTCAACTGGTTCTCCACCGATTTCTCGGCAAGCACGAGTTGCTCGGCGATGGCCGCGTTGCTCAGGCCGGTTGCGACCAGCGCGAGTATCTCGCGCTGGCGTGGTGTCAAACGCGCGATCGCCCCGTCGGGTTTCGGGCGCATGCCCGCGACAATGCCTGGATCCAGCGTCACCATGCCCGACGCGGCACCTTCCACCGCGCGATCGAGCGCGCGCACGTCGGACACGGACTTCTTGAGCAGATAGGACCAGCCGCTGGTCACCTGGCGTGGCAGGGACCCCAGAAAGCGCGGGTCCGCGTGATTCGACAGGATGACGACTCCGAGAGCTGCGAGGCGCTGGCGTAGTGCGATCGCGGTCTGAATGCCATCGACCGCGCCGGGCAGCTCGATATCGAGCGTCACGACGTCCGGCCGGCAATTCGGCACCTCCGCCAGCGCTGTCGCTCCGTCTCCGTAGGATCCAACCACTTCAAGGCGCGGGTGCTGACCCAGATAGTGCTCCAGCAATCCTCGATACAGGGGCTCGTCTTCGACCACGGCGACACGAATGGGTGCCATCGCTGCCCATCGTAACGTGTCAGCGTAAAGCTGCGACTGGCGTACGACTGGGCGGCGCGGGGTCGCGGTATGCGATTGCTGCGGATCGAATGATGAGACCCCTGGCCGCGGATCGAATGACGACACTCCTGGCTCCAGTTGCGTGTTGCCGCCGGTTGGCTCTGACCAGTCTGTGGTGCTCCGCGGGGCAATCCAAGGGGGTTAGCCCCCATGTTTTCGGGATTCGACAGTCCAGTGACTGGCCCCCGGTGGCTGCGCCTGGGATGATTTGCCACCGCGCACCGCATTCAGCAGAACGCGACATACGTGTTTCTCCGGATGCTTGACCGCTCGCCCGTGCGCCATGCTCGAGTAACGGACAAGACCAGTGTTTGAAGAAGCTCAGGGAAGCCTCGGGGTGAGCCGGTGAGCAGCAGGCGCGAGACAGCGGGCAGTACGCCAGTCTCTGGCGTCCTTGCTCCAGGGCGTG
>JAFAWJ010000275.1 GCA_019242065.1 Chloroflexota bacterium | reverse complement strand
TCTTCCGCGCCCAAACCGCCGGCGCGAGCGTCGCCGTCAACCTGACCCTGGTAAAAGCCAACGCCCGCCTGGCCACCCAGATAGCCCAAGCCCTGTAGCGCAATTGGGGGATCAGGGCTCTCGGGCTGCGTCCGTCGCCGCGCCGCGAGGAATTGGGAAGCCCCGCGAGGACAGCACAGCTTCCAGGCCACCGAGCACCGCCAGCACGCTCGGCAGCGCGGCGTTGGTCCCCATCGTCCCGATCCGCCACACCCGCCCGCGCAGCGGACCAAAGGCGGCCATGATCTCGATCCCGTGCTCCGCCAGCAACTGCGCCCGCACCCCAGCCTCGTCCACCCCCTCGGGCACGCTCACCAGCGTGATCATCGGCACCGCATGCGCCGCGTCCCCGAACCGCACGAGCCCCATCGCATCCAGTCCGCGCCGCAGCGCCAGACTTGCCGCGCGGTGCCGCGCCCATCGCGCCGCAAGCCCCTCTTCGAGCACCAGCCCCAGCGCTGCATGCGCCGCCATAAGCATGGGTATGGCCATCTCCGCGCGCCCGTCAAGTGTCTCCCAGCCGGCCAACAGCCGCGCCAGATCCAGGTACGCCGTGCGCGGCACGCTGCGCCGCCCGCGCAGCACCTCCAGGAACCGCAGCGACAGGCTGACCAGCGCCAGCCCCGGCGGGCCACCCAAGCACTTTTGCAACCCGCCGACGGCCGCGTCGACGCACCAGTCGTCCACGGCAACCTCGCAGCCGCCGATGCTGAGCACCGTGTCGGCCATGAGCAAGGTGCCGGTCTCACGGCAGGCGGGCCCGACCTCCGCCAGTGGCTGGACGATGCCCGTCGACGTGTCGGCGTGCACGATCGCGAGCAGCTTTGGCGAGAGTTCCCGCACCCGCCGAGCCAGGACCTCGGGTGACACGGCAGTGCCCCAGGTTGCCTCGACTCGCTCGACGCGCGCGCCGTGGCGTGCGGCGAGCGTGGACAGTAGCTCGCCAAAGTGCCCGTAGACACCTACCAGCACGGTGTCGCCAGGCTCGATCACGCTGGCCAGCACCGCCTCCAGCCCTGCGCGCGAGGCGCCTGGGACCGCCAGGGTGGTCGCGTCACTGGCCTGGAACACCTGCCGCAGCCGCGCGGACAGATCCGCCAGCAGACCCTCGACCGCCGGATCGTCCGCCGCCAGCGGCGCCGCGGCCATCGCCTGCAACACCCGCGTCTCCGCATTACTGGGCCCCGAACCCATCAGCAGCCGCCGCGGAGGATCAAGCGGCGAAGGGGTACGAACGGCCAACACGCACAGCGTATCCGGGTACCCTTGGTTCACCTATGGACCTCGAGTTAGCAGGCAAAACCGCCATCGTGACCGGCGGCAGCCGCGGTATCGGCAAGGCGATCGCCCGGGAGCTCGCCGGCGAAGGCGTGGATGTCGCGGTGGTCGCCCGCGCTGCCGACGACCTGCGCGCCACCGCCGCCGAGCTGGCCGAAGCCACCGGCCGCCGCATCGTGCCCATCGTCGCCGACACCGGCGACGACGCCGCCGTCAAGACCATGGTCGAGCAGGCCGCCGCCGAACTCGGCCACCTGGACATCCTGGTGAACTGCGCGGCGGCCGCCGGCGGCCAGGGCCCAGTGCCCAGGCTGGCCGGCATCACCGACGACCTGTTCTGGTCCGACGTCAACGTCAAAGTCATGGGCTACCTGCGCTGCGCCCGCGAGGTCGCCCCGCACATGATCAGCCGACACTGGGGCCGCATCATCAACGTCAGCGGTCTCGCCGCACGCAACACTGGCTCGTTCGTCGGCAGCATTCGCAACGTCTCGGTGGTCGCCCTGACCAAGAAAAACGACGACGAGCTCGGGCCGCAAGGGGTCAACGTCAGCGTCATCCACCCGGGCCTGACCCGTACCGAGAAGACGCCAGGCGTGGTCGCCGCGCTGGCCGAGCGGCAGGGCATCAGCCAGGCCGACGCGGAACAACGCATGGTCAACAACCTGGTTGGTCGCTGGATCGACGCCAGCGATATCGCCCACATCGCCACGTTCCTGGCGTCGCCCAAGGCCGTGGCGATCAACGGCGACGTGATCGCGGCCGGCGGCGGGGCGCGGGGGTCGATCTACTACTGAGGTTCAGGAGCCACCGTCTAAACGTGCCGACCCCGACCCCGCGTCAGTTCTGCCAGGAGCAGCTGCTTTTGCTCGGCGACGAGGAGCTGCTGCCGCTGGCCCAGGCGGCCACGCTCGAAATCCTGCATTCGACGGTGATGAAGGACCCTGACGGACTAGCCTTCGAGGCACGCCTCGAAGTGCTGGCCGCCGCCAGCACCGAAGACGGCACCTCACTGGCCGCCGCCGCGCATGTCGCCCAGGTGCTGCTCGACGCCTGGCAGCAGGCGCAAGCCAGCTAGCCGTCAGCGGGTGTGTCGCCCGCCGACGGGCGGACCGGGGTGCCCCAGATCAGGTGCAACGGTCGGCGGACGGGTGGGTCCTGTGTCACCGGCGGCAGCGAGGTCATCGCCAGAATCTGCTCCAGCCGCGCCCGCCGATCGCGCGGATCACGTCGAAACCGATCGCGGCGGATGCGCGGCTCCCAGCGGGGCTGGTCGTCAAAGCTATCGAACCAGTCGATCTTCGGCACCCAGCTATCAGTCTATCGCGACGACTCGCGGCTGGACGTCTTGAGACGTCACGCCGACAGAAATTCCAGCACGTCGTTCGCGAACCGGTCCGGCTGCTCCACCGGCACGCCATGCCCGGTGTTGTCGTACACGAGAAACTTCGCGTTCGGAATCCCATCGGCCGTCGGCACGCCCGTCTCGTCCAGCGCGTTGACGGGATCATTCCGACCCCAGAGCACCAGGGTGGGCACCCGAATGTGCGGCAGCCGGCGCAGCGTGTTGTAGCGCTGCCGCGTGGTGGGATTGGTCATGTGCTTCATGACCTTGGCGAACGCCTCGGGATGCCCCGGCAGGTCGCGCTTGCGAATAAACGCCGCCGCCAGCTCGTCGACCGAAAAGACGCCGCCCGAGGCCTCCGCCATGCGCTTGTAGTGCTCGCGAATCTGCTCGGGCTGCGGCACCTTGAACTCGACCATGTTCTGCAGGGGCCGCGTCGCCGCGCCGCCACCAGCCACGTTGACCGCGCGGCGCACCCGCTCGGGGCTCTCGTAGCTGAGCAGGGTCAGGATCCAGCCCCCCATCGAATGGCCGACAACGTTGGCCTGGTCGATCCCGAGGACGTCCATGAACTCGCGCACATGGTCGACCAGGTATGCGAACGAGAACTCCTGGTCGAGCACGTCGCCGGTGCCCCAGTTCAGACAGTCGATGGCCAGCACGCGCAAGTGCTGCGACAGCGGCGCCATCGCCAGCGACCAGCTTTCGCAGCCAGAGTTCCAGCCGGCGCCGTGAATCAGGATGGTCGGAGTGCCGCTGCCCGCCTCCCAGTAGCGGGTCTTGCCGTGAGTCATCTCGGCGAACTTCTCGGTCCACACCTTTTCTGCGATGGTCATCGCCACACTCCTCTGTCTAGATTTGATCTGTGGGTAGCACGTCAGCCTACCCATTCACGCGAATGAACACGCCGGCGAAGGCCATCGCCACGCCGAGACAAACCCCGGTGCCATCCAGCAGGTATTGCACCACGGCCTGCGAATACGCGCCTCGACTGCTCGACTCCACGCTGCTCGGCACCTGCGGACCAGTGCTCGCCAGGTTGTCGAACAGGACCACGACGTTCTCCGAAGGGATACCGGAATTGTGATCGATGCGACTGATCGTCGCATACGCGCCGATCGCATGCGCCGCCAGTCCAAGAGCCAGCAGCAGCCCCAGGCCAACCAGGATCCAGCTCCAGCCCGGCGGCCGCGGCGCGACGCCGCGCTCCATCGCGACCAGCCGCTGTTCGATCGACGCGCGCGAGGGTGCCGTCGCCTCAGGCGTCGGCGACGCTTTGCCAGGCACCGCTGTCGACCCGGCCAATGCCAGGGAAGGGCAGGTGGTACGACAGCACCAGCGAATGTTCGCGTCGCGCCCGCTCGATCAGGGCACGGCGCGTCTCGCGCGACAGCGGCGGCAGCGCATCGAACACAGGCGACCACTCGGGGTGCTCGATTTGCAACGGGTGATGCACCAGGTCGCCCACGTAGACGGCCGTTTCCTGGCCAGAGGTAAAGGCGACGCCCATGTGACCGGGCGTATGGCCGGGCAGCGGTAGCAGGCGGACGCCCGGCGCGATCTCCTGCTCACCGCCGGCCAGGTCGAGCCGCTCGGCGCCGTGCAGGGGCAGGAGTTTGTCGGTGAGACCCATCTGCGCGGCGCGCTCGGGCTGACTGAAATAGTCCCAGTCGGCCTGACCCAGCCAGTAGCGGGCCGCAGCAAAGGCCGGACTGGCCGCCTCGCCGCTGCCGCTGGCCGCCCCGCCGATGTGGTCGCCGTGCGCGTGGCTGATCACCACGGTATCGATATCGGCCGCCGAGACGCCGACATCGGCCAGGCTCTGCCCGAGCAAGCCGACTTCGGGTCGATCGGGACGTGGGCCGAAGCCCGTGTCCACCAGGATGCGGCGATCGCCGACGCGGACGAGCAGACACGTCAGCGCAAGCTCGATATTGCCCTGCGCGTTGCGGGTGACGTACGGCTGCCAGTCGGCGGGCTCGGCGTCTTTAAAGATGTGGGCAGGGTCCATCTGCAGGATGGCTCCGTCCGAGACCGGCTGCAACTCGAGCGCTCCGAGGCGCAAGGGGCTGGCGCGATGCGCGGTTGCCATGATCACCCGCGACGGTACCGCACACCACCCAGGCCTTGCTGGACACCGCCATCGATCCCGTGAGGCTCAACCCTGATGGTTTACACTCGCCAGATGGCCGAGTCGACCGACTACGTGCGCGAGATCGAAAACCTCGAGGGGCAGAACATGCGTCGACCGCTGGCCATCGTCGGGTTCGGCGGTTGGATCGACGCCGGCTTCGCGGCCACTGGTGCGGTGCGCTACCTGGTGGAGCACATGTCCGCCCAGCGCGTGGCCGAGCTGGACCCCGAACCGTTCTATGCGTTTACCGACACCCGCCCGCGTGTCAGTCACCCGGCGCCCGGGCGCCGCGAGCCGGTCTGGCCCAAGGTCGAGTGGTACACGGTCCACATGCCCGAGACCGCCACGCGTGACCTGGTGCTGTTCACCGCACCCGAGCCCAACCTCCGCTGGCGCGGCTTCACGTCGCAGGTCCTGGATGTCTTCCAGCGCCTGGGCACCGACACGCTGGTCAGCTTCGGCGCTGTCCTGGCCCCCGTCCACCATCGCGCCAGCCCACCCTTGCGCGGCTGGGCTACGACCGATTCCCTGCGCACGCTACTCAGACGTCGACAGATCGGCTCTGGCCGCTACGAAGGACCAACGGGCATCACCACCGTGTTGCTGGCCGCCGCGCGAGATCGCGGCATGCCTGCCTTCAGCCTGAGCACGTCCTCGCCCAGCTATCTCACGGACATGCCCAATCCGCGTGCCTCGGCCGCCCTCCTGCGGATGGCCGGCGAAATCAGCTCGGTCGACTTCCCGCTAGCCGACCTCGACGCGGAAGGCCTGGTCGTCGCCGAGCGTATCGACCAGTTCCTGGCCGAGCGGCCCGAACTCAAGGAAGCCGTCGACCGCCTACCGCACACCGCCGAGGAAGAGCCACCCGACGACGACGAGCCGGCGGAGCCGCCCGCCGAGCTGCCAAGCTCAGCGGCGGTCCTGGAAGACCTCGAGGACTTCCTCCGCAACCTCCGCCGCGACAACGGCGGAACTACCGAGAATTAGGACGGCGCTCCCCCGGCCGTTATTCGGGAACGGTCATGATCTCGAGCAGGTGCCCATCCGGATCGGCGAAATACAGCCCCCGACCGCCACGGCGGTGATTAATCTCGCCGTCGCGCGACGATCCGGGCCCGCTCCCGTAGACAACCTGCTCCGTCTTCAATCGACCGAAAATCGCGTCGAACTCCTCGTCGCTCACCACGAACGCGT
>JAFAWJ010000220.1 GCA_019242065.1 Chloroflexota bacterium | reverse complement strand
TGCAGCGCCGCGCCGCATGTCCAGCCGGATCGGGGTCGGCCAGGACCGCCGCGAGGTCGACGCCGTTGTGGATCCGTGTTTGCCGCAACAGGTCCACGCGACCGACGGCCGCGTCGATCGACGGCAGGCCAAGACTGGCCAGCAGCTGACGGATTTCCTCGGCGAGGTGGACGAAGAAGTCGATGACCTGCTCGGGCGTGCCTTTGAATTTCGCGCGAAGATCGGCGCGCTGGGTGGCGATGCCCGTCGGGCACGTGTTCAGATGGCACTGGCGCGCCATGTCGCAGCCGATGGCGACCAGGCTCGCGGTGCCGAAACCGTATTCTTCGGCGCCCAACAGTGCGGCGATGACCACGTCGCGCGCGCGGCGCAGGCCGCCGTCGGTCCGCAGACGCACGCGTCCGCGCAGCCCGTTGCGGACTAGCACCTGCTGCGTTTCGGCAACGCCCAGCTCCCACGGGCTGCCGGCGTGCTTGATGCTGGTGAGCGGGCTGGCGCCCGTGCCGCCGTCGAAGCCGGACACCAGCACATAGTCGGCGTACGCCTTGACGACGCCGGCTGCCACCGTGCCAACGCCGGCCTCGGAGACCAGCTTGACGCCGACGCGGGCGCGCGGGTTGGTCCGCTTCAAGTCGTAGATCAACTGGGCGAGGTCTTCGATCGAGTAAATGTCGTGGTGCGGCGGGGGCGAGATCAGGCTGGTGCCGGGTACCGCATGGCGCAGCCGTGCGATCAGGTCCGTCACCTTGTGGGCCGGCAGTTGACCGCCCTCGCCGGGCTTGCTGCCCTGGGCCATTTTGATCTCGAGCTCTTCGGCGTGCGCGAGATAGCGGGCGTTGACGCCAAAGCGTGCCGAGGCGACCTGTTTGATCTTGTTGTCGTGCCGGTCGCCGTCGTCGTGGGGCTTATAGAACGTCGGATCTTCGCCGCCTTCGCCCGAGTTGGAGCGCGCCCCGATACGGTTCATGCCGACGGCCAGCGTCTCGTGCGCTTCGGGGCTCAGCGCGCCGAGCGACATCGCTGTGCAGACGAAGCGAGTCACGATCGTCTCCCACGACTCGACCTGGTCGATGGGCAGCGGCTCGCCGGCAGGCAGGATCTCCAGCAAGTCGCGCAGGGTCGCCGGTTCGTCGGGCGGCTCGGTCAGCGCGCGGTAGTCGTCCCAGTTTGTCGAGTTGTCGGCGATGGCTTTGTGGAGGGCGCGGATAACCGTTGGCTCCCAGGCGTGCCGCTCGCCGTCGCGTCGGAAGCGGACCAGCCCGAAGTCTGGCAGCTTGCGCTGGTCGCCGCCTGCGAATGCGGCGGTGTGTCGCTCGAGCAGTGGGGTCGCCAGTTGCTGGAACCCGAGCCCGCCGATGCGGCTCGGCGTGCCGCTGAAGCAGCGGTCGACCACGGACGCGTCCAGGCCAAGACATTCGAAGATCTGTCCACCGCGATAGCTCGAGACGGTCGAGATGCCCATCTTGGACATGATCTTGAGCAGACCCTTGGATGTGGCCTTGAGATAGTTGTGCTCGGCTGTCTCGGCGTCCGGGTATTCCTTGCGGGGGTCGTCGTCGCCGAGGGCGCGCGCGCTGCGCAGGGCCAGCCACGGGCAGACCGCGCCCGCACCGTAGCCGAGCAGAGCGGCCAGGTGGTGCACGTCCCAGGCATCACCCGCTTCGACCACCAGGTCCACGCGCGTGCGCAGGCCAGTCGCCAGCAGCCGCTGGTGCACGGCGCCCACGGCGAGCAGCATGGGGATGACCACGCGGGACGGGTCGGTGTGGCGGTCGGAGATGATCAGCAGCTGCGCGCCGTCGCGGGCCGCGAGCTCGGCGCTGGCGCACACGTCGTCGAGCGCGGTTTCGAGGCGCGCGCCCGCGCTCGAAGGCAGGGACTCGGCCCAGAAGGTGGCGTCAATCTCCGCCACACGCAGCTCGGACTGGGCACGAATGGCCGCGAGCGTGCTCGAGTCGATGACGGGCGACTCGAGCTCGATGATGTGCGGATGGTGGCCGTCGACCTGAAGCAGGTCGGGCCTGGGGCCCAGCCACGTGCGCAGGCTCATGACCAGGGCTTCGCGCAGCGGATCGATGGGTGGGTTGGTGACCTGGGCGAAGCGCTGACGGAAGAAGGCGTAGAGCGAGCGCGGAGCGCGGGCGAAGGGCGCGACGGGGGTGTCGTCGCCCATGGACCAGACGGCCTCGAGCCCTTCGGCGCCCATGGGCCGCAGGACGATGCGCAGGTCTTCGTTGGTGTAGCCAAACGCGCGGCGCAAGCTGGCGTCAGAGACCTCATCTTGCGGAGTGGTCACCAGGTCTACGTGCGTTCCGTTTCGTCGCGTCTGAACAGACGTGTCGACACCACACGTGTCACCCAGCCACGCGCCCCACGGCCGCGACCCGGCGAGCTCTCGCTTCAGCTCGTCGTCATGCAGGATCAGTTGCCGCTCCAGATCCAGCGCTAGCATCTGCCCCGGCCCCAGCCGGCCCTTTTCCACAATCCGATAGTCGTCCAGCTCAATGGCCCCGACCTCGGACCCGGCCACGACCAGCCCCTCGGCTGTCACCTTATAGCGACACGGCCGCAGGCCATTGCGATCCAGCGCCGCGCCCACGTAGCGTCCGTCGGCGAAGGCGAGCGCCGCCGGCCCGTCCCACGGCTCGACGATCGGCGCGTGGTACCGATAGAAGTCCCGAACGTCATCGGCCACCCCAACGTTGCCTTCCCAGGCGGCGGGCATGAGCACACTCAAGGCATGCAGCACGTTGCGGCCGTTGCGCTCGAGCAGGTGCAGCGCTTCGTCCAGGCTGGTCGAGTCGGAGCCTTCAGTCCAGATGACGGGCCGCAACTCGGCCGGCAGGCTGGCCTCGCGGGCCTGCATCCAGGCGCGGTTGCCGAGCAGCGTGTTGATTTCGCCGTTGTGCGCTAACAGGCGGAGCGGCTGGGCAAGCTGCCACGTCGGGAAGGTATTGGTCGAATAGCGCTGGTGGAACACCGCCAGGCCGCTCTCGTAGTCGGGGTCGCACAGGTCGAGGTAGAAGGCCGGCAGCTGGTGGGCGGCGAACAGGCCCTTGTAGACGAGCGTTCGACATGACAGGCTGGCAATGTAGAAGCCGTCGTCGATCAGACCCGCCTCGGCGGCGCGCCGCTCGATCTCCTTCTGCGCCAGATACAGTGAGCGCTCGAAGCGATCTCGGTCGCGGTGGGCACGGCGGGGAGCGACGAAGGCCTGGCGAACGCGCGGCAGCGTCGTGCGCGCGGCCGCGCCCAACTGCTCGGCATCGATGGGCACGTCGCGCCAGCCGAGCAGCCGCACCCCGCAGCGCTCGAGCGCGCACTCGACCACGTGTTCGCTGCTTTCAGACTGTGCCTCGCTGGGCAGGAAGAACATCCCGACGCCAATGACGTCGGAGTCGTCGAGGCGCAGGCCGTGCAGCCGTTCGAGCTCGCGCATCACCAGGCGCCGCGGAATCTGGGTGAGCACGCCTGAGCCATCGCCGCTCTTGCCGTCGGCCGCCACGGCTCCACGGTGGCTGAGA
>JAFAWJ010000100.1 GCA_019242065.1 Chloroflexota bacterium | reverse complement strand
TGGCGACCAGCGCCGCTTGATGCGCTTTGTCGACCTTCATCCCCAGCCTCACGGCGTCCGCATCTGGTCCGCTGCACGACGCGAACATTTTGTCGTGCGGGCCGACGCGAAACGTCGGATGCCCCCAGGCTGCCACAAACACCTCAGACGTCTCGGGCAGACTCAAGCAGATGTCACGGAAGCGCTCGTATGCCGCGCCCGCCTCCATCAATCGGCGACGATGCGGTTGTCCAGCGAGCCGACTTGCGGTGAAGACACCGCCACCCTATCGCCCACCTTCAGGAACAGATCTTTTGGCCGCCCTCCGTCAGCGCCGCGGACCGTCTTGTCCGCCGCGGTACCGGCCGCCGTGCCGCCGGCAATCACGTCGCCCGGCACGAAGCTGAAGTCGCGTGACAGATACTCCAACACCTCGGCAAACGAAAACACCATGTCACGCGTATTGAAGTGCTGACGGACCTCGCCGTTGACGCGCGTCTCAAGGTCGACCGCCGAAGGTGAGACCTCACCCACCGCAATGCACGGCCCCATGCACGTGGAGCCGTCGAAGTTTTTGGCCAGGTTGTAGCTCATTGGCCGCTGGGGACCACCCATGCCATCCCGGATGCTCAGGTCGTTGAACAGCGTCACGCCCCAGACGTACTGCTCCAACTGATCGGCGGAGATGTTCTTGCCGCGCTTGCCAATGACGAGCGCTACCTCGCCCTCATAGTCGAAGTACTCGGTCCGCTTCGGGTAGGCGACGTCGTCATTCGGACCACTCACGAACGCGGGCACTTTCCAGAAGCCCCACTGACCGGCCGCGCGGGCCTGCTGCGTGACCTGTTCGATGGTCTTGGTCTCGCCGCGCTCCATGCCGCGCAGGTGATCGGCGAAGTTGCCGCCGACACACGCGATGCGCCGCTCCGGCCACGGTGCCCGCACGTGCGCCTCGCGTGCGCCGAGGACCGCACCCTCGGGCGCGCGATCGAGCGTGTCGATCGCCTTCTGGGCCGCCTCCAGCGCCTGCTGCCCTCCCTCGATGAATTGACGCAGGCCCGCCGGCAGCGCGGGATCGCTGCGCGCCAGGTCGAGCACCCGATCGCCGACCAGCGCTCCGACGCGCGCCTGGTCCCCGAATACCACGATCTTCATGCCACTCCAGCCGATCGTACCACTGCCCCGACTGGCGCGAGCGGGTAGCATGAGAGTCGCGTGCGCTTCGGAACCTACTTCTTCCTCCAGGCTCCGCCCGGCCGAACGGACGCCGAGATCCTCCGTGAGGAAGTCGACCAGATGGTCCTGTCCGAGGAGCTCGGCTTCGATTCGATCTGGCTCACGGAGCACCACTACGCCGATTACGGCCTGTCGTCGGCGCCCAGTGCCTTGCTGGCCACGGTCGCCGCGCGCACCGAGCGCATCCGCCTCGGGACGGCGGTCTACGTCGTGCCCTTCCATCACCCGCTGCGCCTGGCGGAGGAGACCGCCACCCTCGACATCCTGAGCGGCGGCCGCCTGATCGTCGGCCTGGGTCGTGGCAATCGACCGATGGAGTTCTACGGTCACGGAGTGCCCCAGGAGCAGAGTCGCGAACGCATGCAAGAAGGCGTGGACGTGCTCCTGCAAGCCTGGACCCAGGATCGAGTCGATTTCGACGGCACCTTTTGGCAGCTCCACGATGTGCCGGTGTATCCCAAACCGCTGCAGCAGCCACACCCGCCCCTGGCACTTGCCGTCACCAGCCCCGAAACGATCGCCTGGACCGCCAGCCGCGGCTACGGCATGCTCAGCTCCGGTCTGGGCACCCCGCTGACCCAGAGCCTCCGCAATCGCGACGCCTACGTGCAGGGCTTGCGTGACAACGGCTTCACGCAGCCGCAGATCGACGCGCTGCTCGAGCGCTGGGTCATCACCAAACACGTGTACGTCGCTCCGACAGATGCTGAAGCCCAGGCGGAGGCGCGTGATCCCGAGATGTGGTACCGCGATGCATTTATCCGCTCCCTTTCGGCCGAGAGTCTCCACGGTTTGCACCAATCGGTCTACGACGGAGCCAACGCCATGCTCGCGCGTTTGCGCTCGCAGACATGGGAGGATCTCCTGCAGTCGGCCCTGCTCGTCGGCTCGCCTGAAACGGTGGCTGGGAAGGTCGCCGACCTGGAGCGGATTGGCGCGGGCGAAGTGGTGTGCTGGATGAACTTCGGCGGCCTGGCGACTGATAAGGTCCAACGCTCCATGCGACTGTTCGCCGAGGAAGTGATGCCGCGCTTTCGCGGCGCCCGTGCGAGTGTGGCCGCATGACCACCACCGTCGACTACACCACCGAAGAAATTGCGGTCGGGCACACCCAGCTGTACCTCCTGAAGGGCGGCAGCGGGCGCCCGTGTGTGTTCCTGCACGGCATCGAAGGCCACGAGGGCTGGTTGAAAATACACTCGGCGGTGGCGCAGTTCGCGCAGGTGCTGGCGCCGTCGCACCCGGGCTATGGACAGACTCCCGTGCCCGACTGGATCACCTCCGTCCCACACCAGGCCG
>JAFAWJ010000965.1 GCA_019242065.1 Chloroflexota bacterium | reverse complement strand
GACGCCCTGTCGCAGATGGAGCGTGATCTGTTTGCTGTCGGGCGTCACCTCCCAGCTTTCGGCGAGCATTGGCTGGGGTTGCAACTTGTCGTCGTAGGTCGTCAGCCGGTCATAGATCTGCCACAGCGTATCGAGCGCACCGGGAATGATGAGCTGTCCCGCGAGCGTCGTCAGATCGCCAACCATGCCCATGCGCAGCGTGCCGCCCGACTTCGGCTGGCCACTGGCGACGCTGGTGGCGGGCGCGCTGGCAGTGGTCGATTGGGCACCGGCACTGGTCGCGGCCGCGGCGGGAGCGGCCGTGGTGGGCGCGGGTGCCGAGGTTGACGAGGTTGACGAGGTCGGCGCGGCCGTCCCGCACCCGGCAAGCAAACCCATTCCCGCGCCTGCCGCCATCAGCCCCAGCGCACGACGGCGGGTAATGTTGAGACCCATTCTGTCACTCCCCTTCAGTGAAAACGTTGCCACGCGCGACGTTGTGCGCCGTCCGGATCGTCGACGACTCGACTGCGAATATTGAACTGCACGGTCGCGCGGCGCTCCACATCGTAGGCCGGCCACTCGCACGCCTGCGTACTGGGGCGCCCACTGCGCGCAAATTCAATCCAGGCTTGACTCATCAACTCGGCCAGCATTCCGCGTGCGGGATCATCGCCTGTAATTGGCGCGTCGGCAACATTGTCGAACACAAACGGGACTTCGAGCGCATGGCACGCCTTGAGCCGTCCACCGGCCACGGGCGACTGGTAACAGAACTGGTACATGTATACCGGCGCGGAGCCGCCGGCGAGCTTGCGCTCCGCCAGGCGAATGGAGCGCGTCCGCATGAAGTCGCTCAGGATGCGGATCAGCAGATCGCCAGCCGGTATGTCGGGGGCTGTCGATCGATACACCGGGAACAGGTCCACCGCTCGCTCACCCAGGGCGCGCACGACCCACGCCTGAGCGCCATCGTCGTCGAGGGCGGCAACCTGGTCGTCCAGGCCCAGGCCAAGGGCCATCTCGTCCTGGTTGGTGCCGATGATCAGCGGAATCGTCGCCGCGCCGGGTGCGGCCTGGGGGTCGAAGGGATGCGCGGGCAGGATCTCGGGCGTCAACACCGGACCAACCTGGAGGTCGCCGAGCATCGCCGCGCCGGGTTGGATCAGCTGGCTCTGCGCGTCGATTACGCGCGCGGCAGGCAGGTCCAGGAGCTGCTCGGCGTGGGATGCGTCGATGTCCAGCGCGTGCAGCAGACGCGCCGTCAGGTCGGCGCCCTGCTCGGGGGTCCGGCTGCGCACACCCGGCCCACTCTGGATGATGGCCTTGTGGAACAGGCCCTGCGCCGAAGGCATGGCCAGCAGGTGGCTGACCTTGTCGCCACCACCGGAGCAGCCAAAGATCGTGACATTGTGGGGATCGCCGCCGAACGCCTCGGCGTTGTCGCGGACCCACTCCAGCGCCAGCACCAGGTCGAGCTGCCCGGCCACGCCGGCCGGCGCGTACCTGTCGCCGAGCAGGTGATCGAGGCGCAGGTAGCCGAGCACGCCCAGGCGGTGGTTGAGGGTTACCACCACGATGTCGCCGCGGCGAGCCAGCGAACGACCGGAGGTGTGTGCGCTGGCGCCCGATCCGGCGTAGTAGCCGCCGCCGTGGATCCAGACCATCACCGGCCGCCGAGCAGCGTCGTCGAGCCCCGGGGTCCAGACGTTGAGGACCAGACAGTCCTCGGTCATGCCAGCGTCGAGGGTTTCGGCGGGCCCCAGCGCCGCCAGCAGGGCGGGCGGCCGGGCGCGGTTGCGAGCCTGAGGCGCGGCGGGACCGTAGTCGAAGGCGTCGCGCACGCCTGACCAGGCGGGGGCGGGTCGCGGCGGCAGCCAGCGCTGATCGTCGCCGGTCGCGGCGCCGTAGGGGATGCCGCGGAACGCGTGGACAGCGCCGTCCAGGATGCCCTGCACGCGCCCGCTCGAAGTCGGCACGACTACTGTTCGGCTGACGACCATCGCGCTCCCCATTCGTGCCTGTGGATCAATCGATCGATGGAGCTAGCATACAGGAGCCCTCTCACCGTCAAGCCTCTCCCAAGCTTGGGCGTGCAAGATCCGTGTGGGCCGAGCCGAAGCGGCTCGGTACCCTGTGAGGGAGCAACCGTGAGTCTTCAAGAAATCAGGTGGCCGCGGCGCCAGGCACTGCGCGTCCTGGCCGCTAGCGGCGGACTTCTCGCGACCGGTCTCTGGCGCACCCCGGCCTCGCGTGCCTCGACCGGCACGTTCGCGCAATCCAGCGGCGCGGCGACCTGCGCCCTGACCGCCGAGCAGGAGGAGGGGCCCTTCTACGTCGACCTGGACCTTCTGCGCCCGGATGTCCGCGAGGACCAGGTCGGCATTCCGCTCAACCTCACCCTGACCGTGCTCGACACCAGCACCTGCCAGCCACTGCCAAACGCGGCTGTGGACATCTGGAGCGCCAACGCCGTGGGCGTGTACTCCGCCGAAGCACAGCTGGGCTCCAGCGGTTCCACCTTCCTGCGCGGCGTCCAGGTCACCGACGCCAGCGGCACGGTCCAGTTCACCACGCTCTATCCCGGCTGGTACACCGGTCGCACCAACCATATCCACTTGAAGGTCCACGTCGGCGGCACCCCCTCCGCCGCGGCCTACGACGAAACCGGCTCATATGTCGCGCACACGGGCCAGCTGTTCTTCGCCCAGGAGGTGAACCTCCAGGTCACGCAGATCAGTCCATACACGTCCAATCGCAACCCGTACACGACCAACGCCGACGACCACGTGTACACCGGCCAGAACGGCAGCCTGTCGCAGCTGACGCTGACGGGCAATCCGGCTGACGGGTTCAGTGGGAGTCTGACGCTGAGTGTCGACCAGACGTCAACGCCCGCGGGCGTCGGCGTCGGTGGCCCGGGCGGTGGCCCCGGTGGCGGGCCGGGCGGTGGCGCTTTTGGCCCCGGCCGCCGGGGCCCTGGCGGACCTCCACCACCCGCCTCGTAATTTTTGCGGGTGAGCGACACACCCAGAGTGGTCGCCAGAAGACCGCGTCCGATGAGCTCGCGACGAACCACCAGCGAACTACTCGACGACGATGCGTCCCGCCTCGACGTGGAGCTGGGTGCCCAGCGCGCGTGAGCGGCCGTCGACCAGACCGAAGATACGGGCCCCGTCCGCGTTGTCTGCGTCGAGGATCGCCACCTGGTCTTCGGGGGTGCGCTGGACCGGGAGCAATTCGCAGTTGCCGACCTTGCCGTCGACCAGCGAGACGCGCGCCAGCAGGCCGTCGCGCGTCGCCTGGCGGAACTTTTGCCAGCCGAAGATGAAGTTGCCGAGGCTGTAGAAAATCAGACCGCCCGCGTAGCGCTCGACCGGCTGGGGCTGATGCGGGTGCGAGCCCGCGACGATGTTCGCGCCAGCGTCGACCAGCGCGTGGCCGATGGTGCGCTGATACTCGGTTGGGTCGTTGCTGCCGGTGACACCCCAGTGGCAGTAGACCACCAGCACGTCGACCTGCGAACGCAGCGCGCGCACGTCCGCCTGAGCCGAAGCCAACTCTGATTGGTCCGGCCAGGTGCGAATGACTGGCGCCGCGCCCGGCATTTCGACCACACGCGTAGTCGGCTCGTAGGCGGTGAATGCCTTGATGGTCGCGACACCCGGCTGAGTCCGGGTGGCGGCGTGGCCGGTAGGCCAGAACACCGACGTATACGACAGCAAACCGAACCGCAGACCGCCCTTGGTAAAAATGGCCGGCGCGCGAGCGCCGTCAACATCACCGCCCGCTCCGGCGTGAGCGATGCCGAGTTGATCCAGGATCGCGGTGGACGACGCGATCGCCGCCCCATGGTGGACGTTGTTGGCGCAGCCTACTGCGTCGAATCGCCCGGCGAGGGCGGGCGCCATCTCAGGCTCGAGGTGAAACCAGCCCGGCTTGTAGTCGAGCTCGACCGCCGGGTCGAAGAAGGCGCCCTCCAGGTTGCCCAGGCGCACGTCGGCGCCGGACAGCTCGGCATCCACCAGGTCGAACGCGTGCTCGGCGCGCAGGCGATGGTCGCGTTTCAGGTTGATGTCGCCAACCAGGTCGATCGTCAAGGGGTGAGTCATGATGTCGCGGGCTCCACGATCAGCCCCGTATTGCCGTTCCGCCCGGTGAGATTCAGCAGCACGGGGCGCATACCCCAATTGTGCCTCAACCCTCACCCTCAGCCCAGACGCGGTAGCGTCCTCCACAACGCTCGGGTCGCACCCGCGCGAGGTCGCATCCCGTC
>JAFAWJ010000789.1 GCA_019242065.1 Chloroflexota bacterium | reverse complement strand
TCGATCAGCCCCTTGAGCGTGAAGCTCAGCATTTCCACGGGATGCCAGGTACTGAAGTAGCCGCCGCGTTTGCCGAAGGGGGTTCGCCAGCCACCGACGATCACCGCCTCGCGCGGGCGGTTGCCGTTGCCATTCCCGTTGCGGTTGCTGCTGCTCATGTGGATGCTCCTCCGCCCCTGTGTCGTGCGCCACGACGCGTCCACGCCTGCCGCCTGATTCGCCCGCGCCCGCTTGCCCCGCGGCGTGCGCACTCCGCCGCCCTCGCTCGCGCCTGTCTCGCTCGCGCCTGTCTCGCTCCTGCCTGTTCCGCTCCCGCCTGTCTCGCTCCTGCCCGTCTCGCTCCTGCCTGTTCCGCTCGCCTCCGCCCCGCCGCCCGCCCGCCGTTCATTGGCTCAGCGTAACCACAAAGCGTCACACCAACCGTCACGCGGCGGGCGAAAAGCGTCACGCGGGCCCGAGAAAGCGTCATGCGGACGTCACAATTCGCAATTTCGGGCCTGTGACGCACGGTTGGCTACTCAGGACTTGAGCTGAATGATCGCAAACGCCGCGCCTTGCGGGTCGCTCAGCACGCCGAAGCGGCCCTGGGGAATGTCCATCGCCGGGCTCATCACTTTGGCCCCCAGCGACTCCGCCTTTTTCAGGGTTTCGTCGGTGTTGGCCACCGCGAAGTACACCAGCCAGTGGGCTGGCACCTGCGGCGGGTACATCGCGCCCATCGCCATCGCGCCCCCGATACTGCGGCCGTCCACCTGCCACTCGACGTACTCGCCACCCTCAGGCATCTTGTTCGCCTTGACGCCCCAGTCGAACACCTTCGAATAGAAGCCCTTGGCTGCATCCAGGTCGCGTGTCGCCAGCTCGTTCCAGCACAGGCTCACCGGCTGATTGACCAGGTCGGCGCCGTGCATGGCCGCCGGCTGCCACGCCGCGAAGACCGCGCCGCTCGGGTCCATGAACACGCCCATGCTGCCCTGGTCCATCACCTGCATTGGAGCTACGAGCGTTTTACCGCCGGCCCCGTCCACTCGCGAGGCTGTTTCCTGGACGTTGGCCGTGCTGATGTAGGTCGACCAGGCCGGCGGATTGCCGGGAGCCATCGGCGGCGTGGTGGCCGCGACCACTTTTCCGTTCGAGCTGAACATCGTGTAGTGGCCCATCTGTTCGCCCAGGTCTTGCGCCTGCCAGCCAAACAGCTCGCTATAGAAGCGTGCCGCGGCCTGAACGTCGGGACTGGTGAGGTCTACCCAGAGCGGGGTACCCGGCGCATAGTTCGGAGTAGCGTCTGTCACGTCGTGCCTCCACGTCTTCTGATCTACGTTGTCGCCAGAGCGATACACCCTACGCCAGGAGCCCGTGCGCTTTCCAGCCCGCCGGCCCGCTCGCGCCGGCGGTCGCGTGATGCACTCGTGATGCGCGGGTGCTCGACACGTCGATCGTTAACCGCCATTGTTGCCTCGGTTCCGCGCATGAGTCGTCCGCGCCTGATCCAGCCGCCCTTGCCCACGCTCGACGCACTGGCCTACCCGCGCGCCGCTGACGGACTGGTGCATCAGTGCGCCTGGTGTCGACGCGTGCTGGATCGGGCGGGGCGCTTCCGTATCTGGGCGCAGCCATTGCTGCAGGGCGAGGTCAGTCACGGGCTGTGCTCCAACTGCGCCCCGGTGCTGCGGCCGACCCGCTGAGCAGATCGCGCCGCCGCCGCTTGGCTGTGGCCTTCCGACGATGACGTAACCAAGGACTTCAGCTCTCGGTTTAGAGCAGTGGCAGTTGGGCGCGAAGGCGTGGCCGATCGCTGACGACGATGCGGCCTTCGTCAGGATCCATGCGCGTGACGCGCACCTCGATCTCCTGACCTGGCGTCAGCGCGCGTGTCTCGGCGTTGGATAGGACCGCGTACAGTCCCTGGAGCTCGAGGCGGACACCGCGCTCGGTCGGCCTTACCACAGTACCCGTCACGGGACGCCGCGCGAGCATCGCCGCTCGCAGTGACGCCCAGGCACCGGTGGCGGCGACCGGTTCCAGGCGAATTCGCCAGCCGGTCAGGGCGGAGGCCAGGATCGCGTTCAGGCCGCGCCAGCCGGCGATGCCGCGCACGTCGATCTCGCCCAGCAACACCCGCGCATGACCGAGACCCGGCAACAGCGTCATGGGCGGCACCTCGCCGAGGCCCAGCGCATCGGCGATATACGCGCTCGCCGAGCGCTGCCAGCGCACGACCTGGATGCGCTCGCCGTCCAGCTGTTGACTGACGCGCGCCAGATGGTCGGCGCCGATGCCGACGAACAGCGGGCTCAGCGCGCCGTGGCGAGGACGTATGGCCACCTTGGACAGCACGCCCGGACGCCGAGCGATGGCCACCATCTCCAGGCTGCCGCCTGCCGCTGACAGGGCCGGCACCGCGCCATACAGCAGCTCGCCGACGAACAGCGCCGCCTCCGAGCGCGCCCCGAATCGAAACCGCGTGGGTTCGTACCGATCGAAACGCGGCAGTGGCGAAGGCTCGGGGAACGGGCTGGCAGGGATGCTCTGAGCGTACCAATCTCAACCGTGCGCACGGCGGCCAGGCCGTGAACGCGAGTCGGAGGGGCGGCCGGTCTACTATGAGGTGGAATGGCGCAGCGCGCACAACCCCACACGCGACCAACTTCGGCATAGGTGCTGCGCTTTGTCCAGGGCGACCTCGCGGACGTGCTGCGGGTGCCGGCCTTTCGACGCTACTCGACCAGCCGCATCGCGGCGGCCGTGGCCCAGTCCATGTTGCAGGCCATCATCGCCTGGCAGGTCTTCACCCTATCGGGCTCGGCGCTTGACCTCGGCCTGGTCGGACTCGTCCGTTTTGTGCCCGCCCTCATCCTGAGCTTCTTCAGCGGCGTCATCGTCGACACCTACGATCAGCGGCTGATCCTGCTCGCGGCGCAGGCGATCCCGGCCGTCAGCTCCGCGCTGATGCTCGTCGCCATCGCGTTCGGCACCGCGTCGCTGCCGATGGTCTACGTGCTGGTCTTCTTCGCCGGGATTGCCTCCGCCTTCGAGGGTCCCGCGCGTCAGACGATGATTCCAGCGCTCGTGCCGCGCAAGCTCTTCTCGCGCGCGATGACGTTCAACTCCACGCTCCAATCGCTCTCGGCGGTCACCGGCCCGGCGCTGGGTGGTGCCCTGATCGCGTTGGATGGCATCGGGCTGGGCTACTCGGCGCACCTGGGCCTGGTCCTGCTGTCCATGCTGGTGCTGTGGCCGGTGCGCACGCCACGCGCCAGCAGTGCGCCGACGCGCGGCGGTGTGCGCCTGGACGCCATTCGTGAAGGCCTGCGCTTTTTGAAGAACCAGCCGGTCGTGCTGGGGGCCATGACACTCGACATGTTTGCGGTGCTCTTCGGTGGAGCCAAGGCGTTGCTGCCGATCTACGCGGTGGACATCCTGCACGCCGACGCGGCCGGGTACGGAGTGCTCACTGCCTCACTCGACGTCGGCTCGCTGATTGCGGCGACGATCATGATCGGCCTGCCCGTGCCGCGACATACCGGGCGGGCGCTGCTGGCCTCAGTGGTGGCGTACGGGCTGGCGACGATGGCGTTCGGGATGTCGACGTGGCTGCCGCTGTCGGTGATCGCCTATGCCGCCGTCGGCGCCGCCGACCAGGTCAGCGTGGTCATGCGGTTGAACACCATCCAGCTGGCCATTCCCGACGAATTACGTGGTCGGGTGACGGCTGTCAACTTCGTGTTTGTCAACGCGTCGAACCAGATCGGGGGCCTGGAGTCGGGCCTGGTGGCGTCGCTGACGGGGGCGGTGTTCGCGGTGGTCAGCGGTGGCGCGGCGTGCCTGGTGGTGGTCGGGATCATCGCGGCGCGGATTCCACAGCTGCGCAAGTACCAGGCGCGCAGTGTGGTGGCCGCGCAGGCATGAGGCGCAGCAGTGTATGACCACAGGCGCGCCGGCCGCGGCCGAAGGAGAGGGTGCTAGCCGGCCTCCAGGCTGGCGATGCGGGCGCCGTCGCGGTCCAGCTCCAGCGTGAGGCGGCAGCGGTCGGTCTCGATGACCAGCGACTGCTGCGACGGTCCGGCGGCTGATAGGCGCACGTCGGTGAGCGTCTGTCCGCGCAGGGTGCGCAGGGCACGGTTGACCTCGCGCGCTGCCGCTGCGAGCTGACGACCACGCGGAGTGCGGGCGAAAACGGACTGGAGGACGGCGCGATTGGTCACCCGGCCAGTGGTGAACAGCAGCTCCAGCATGGTTTGGAGTGGAGCGAGCAGGTCGTCGGGGATGTCGCGGGCGGCGGCCGCAGCGGCCAGGCGCTCGTAGCGGGCGCTCGCGCTGGGGTCCGGCAGGGCGCGAGCGAAGGCGGATGCCTCGGCGGCCAGGACGTCGGCTTCCGCGGCCTCAAGCTGCACGGCGTGTCAGCGCTCCTGCGAAGCGGGCCTGGCGGATGTCCTCCGCGGACCTACCCAACTGTCACGTGTCAACGCCACGAAACCAGGAACAATCAGACGACACGAGCAACGCGACGAACGCGCGTACCGGAGTATAGAAGGGAGTGGCACTCGCGCGTGCCCCCGAAAACCCAGGTCTCCGGGGGCACGCACACGTGTTCAGCGCTTGTCGTCGAGCAGGACTTCGATCTCGTGCTCGAAGCCGCCGGTTTCCACGACGCAGTGCATGCCGCACTCTTTCGGACCGTCTTTTTCCCACCACCAGCGGCCGGAGCGCGAGTTAGCGCCCGGTTCGACGGGACGCGTGCACGGAGCGCAGCCGATGCTCTGGTAGTTCTGGTCGTACAGCGCGTGGTACGGCACGTCGTTGGCGCGGATGTAGTCCCAGACTTCTTCTTCGGTCCAGTCGGCCAGCGGATTGACTTTGACAATGCCGCCATGGTCGTGGTCCAGCTCGATTTTGCGGATGTTGGAGCGCGTCGCCCACTGGTCGCGACGCAAGCCGGTGATCCAGCCGTCGAGTCCATGCAGGACCTTGACCAGCGGTCGCACCTTGCGCACGTCGCAACACGTCAGGCGCAGTGGCACCGACTGATAAAACATGTTCACGCCGTGGCGGCGGACCAGGGCCTCGAGCTCGCCGGAATCAGGGAAATACGTCTCGATCTCGATGCCGTAGTGGTTGCGGACCTCGTCGATCAGGTTGTACGTCTCCTGCGGCAAACGGCCGGTGTCCACGGTGAACACGCGCACATCCGGACGCAGGCGCCAGGCCATATCGAGGATGGCCATGCCGTCGGTCTGGAAGCTGGTGCAGATGGCGATGCGTTCCTGGGCAAAGGTGTCGAGGGCCCAGGCGATGACTTCCTGAGGCTCCTTGTCGTCGTACTCGACGGACAGTTCACCGGCTTCCCATTCGTCGAGGACGACCCTGGATTGTGTTTCGACGTCGGCGTAGACAACCATAGCGATCAGTGGTACTCCTGGTGGGATTCGAGGGTGGGAAGTTGTTCAGTCTTGAAAAGGATCCGGCTCATACGGGCACTGTCTCCGATGTGCCCGTGCCGATGGCGACCAGCTCCTCATCGGTTTTGCGGTGAGCGTAACTCTGGAACGTCTCGCCGGACTGACGTTCCGCTAAGTAGGCGGCCACCAGTCGCTCCACGTAGGCCGGAGCTTCGTCGGATGGCACGCGGCGCAGCACCGGTCGACCGATTTCGGCGTGCTCGCCCAGGCCGCCGCGCAGGTAGACCTCGTAGGCTTCGAGTTTGCCGTGGCCGGCCTGGTCGCCACGGGCGGTGGTGCCCTGCAGACCGATGTCGGTCACCCAGTGGTGGGCGCACGAGTGCGGGCAGCCGTCGACGCCGAGCTTAATGCCCTCCACGTCGCGACCGAAGCGTTCTTCGAGCCGGAGGACGATTTGCTCCAGCTTGGTTTTGGTCTCGGCGACGGCGTAATTGCACAGCGGCTCGCCGGTGCAGCCCACGCTGGCGCCGCGAATGGCGTTCACGTCCAGTGGGAAGCCAATGTCGCCGACCCGGCCGATCACCTCGTCCAGGCGCTTCTCGGGCACGTTGGTGAGAATGAAATTCTGTTGACGGGCCAGGCGGATATCGCTGCCAATTTCCGCCGCGAGGTCCGCGATCTGGATCGTTTGCTCACCGGTGACGTGGCCGAGGAAGACGGGAAATCCGATGTAGTACAGACCGGATTGTTTTTGCGGATGGACGCCCAGGTGGTCCACCGAACCGACCGGCACGGGCGCGGCGGTGAGCGTCTCTAGCTTGCGACCAAGCTGCTTTTCGACCGCCTCGCGCACACCGTCCGGACCGTAGTCATCCACTAAGAACTTCAGGCGGGCCTTGGCACGGGAAAGCCGATAGCGCAGGTCCGTTCGCCATACGTCCAGGATGGCCTTCGAGACCGTCAGCGCCTCGTCTTGCGGAACGAAGACGTTCAGATCACGCGCCAATCGTGGCGTGGACGACAGGCCGCCGCCGACGCGCAGCGCAAAGCCGTCGCGACCATCCTGACGGGTGCCGATGAACACGATGCAGTTGATCTCGGGCGCATTGCACTGGGCGGCGCACGTCGAGATCGTGATCTTGTGCTTGCGCGGCAAGTCAAAGTAGTCGCGGTCGTTCAGAAAGTAGTGGACGACCTCGTCCAACTGCGGACGGCAGTCGAACAGCTCGTCGGCATCCAGACCTGCCACCGGGCAGCCGGTGATGTTCCGAACCGAGTCACCGCAGCCGCCCAGTGAGGTCAGACCGACGGCATCCATCGCGGCGAAGACCTCGCGGAATTGCTTGATCTGCAGCCAGTGGAGCTGGACGTTCTGCCGCGTCGACAGCTCGGTGTAGTCGCGACCGTACTTCACCGACAGCTCGCCGATCGCGCGGTACTGGGGTGCGGTCATGATGCCGCTGGGAGCCTTGATGCGCAGCATGAAATAGCCCACTTTGGGCTTGTCCTGGTACAGGCCGTACCACTGGAAGCGCACCATGTCCTCTTCTGAGATGTCGAGGTAGTTCTTCTCCGCCAGGTCGTCGATGTCGTTGACAATCTCCAGCGGGAACTTCTCGCGCTTCAGTCGCTCGACGTTGTTGCGCCGCAGGACCAATTCCCAATCCGGCGCCGCCCGCGCGGCGGCCGCCGCGGCGACGGAGGCGCGTGCCGCTTCACTGGCCGATGGACGTTTTCGAGGAGTTTCGGACATGGTGTGCGATCGCCTCCTTTTACGCGGGGATGCGCGCCTGCTCCGCCTCGATGAGCACCTCGGCCACCTCCGGCCGACTGAACTCCGGCGGCGGCGCCTGACCCTCACGCAGCATCGAGCGGACTTTTGTGCCACTCAGGACAACATGTGACTCCGCATCGTGCGGACAGGTCTTGGTCGAGGCCATGCTGTTGCATGCCGTGCAGAAAAAGGCGTGATCGAAGAACAGTGGCTGGATGCCCAGCTCGCCTGGAGCGAACGAACGGAAGATGTGGTGCGCGTCGTAGGTGCCGTAGTAATTGCCGACGCCGGCATGGTCGCGGCCGACGATGAAATGCGTGCAGCCGTAATTCTTGCGCACCAGCGCGTGCAGGATCGCTTCGCGCGGACCCGCGTAGCGCATCGCCGCCGGCAGCACGGATAGCACCACGCGATCGCGGGGGTAGTAGCCGTCCAGCAGGACCTCGTAGCAACGCATGCGGACGTCGGCGGGAATGTCGTCGTCCTTGGTCTCGCCGACCAGAGGATGCAGGAGGAGTCCGTCGGCGATCTCCAGGGCGCACTTCTGCAGATATTCGTGTGCGCGGTGGACTGGATTGCGCGTCTGGAAGCCGACGACGGTCTGCCACTCGCGTTCGGCAAAGGCGCGCCGGGTGTCGACTGGGTCCAGCGCGAACCGTCGGAATGGCTCACCCAGAATGTTGCGCTCCAGGACGGTGACGGGTCCGCCGAGCAGGATCGGACCTTCGCGTTGGATGATGGCGACGCCGGGATGCGCGGAGTCGGTGGTGCGATATACCAGCTCCGCCTCGCGATCCACGTCGCGGCGGAAGACCTGCTCCAGCGAGAGCA
>JAFAWJ010000399.1 GCA_019242065.1 Chloroflexota bacterium | reverse complement strand
TGCGCCACCTTGCCCAGCGGTGCATGCACCGCTGGGTGCTAACGCACCGGGTCAGGGGGCTGCCGCCCCCCGCCGCCGTTCGCTGCGCTCACTCCCGCGGCGACCCCCCGCGTACGTGCTGTCCGCGAGATAACAGCATGTCGCACTCCCACTGAGGAGCACCTTGCATCGGGGATTTCAAAGGGCGCAGCCCCTTTTGGCCCTCGGAGAGTTTCTCTCTGGACGCGCAGCGAACGATGCGCCGTGTCGCTCAGGCGAGCCTCTCGCGCTGGAGCATCTCCAGGGACTCGTCGAAGGCGGCCACCGTGCGGGCAATCTCGGCCTCGCCGTGTGCCACCGACGTGAAGCCGCCGGAGCGCATCAGGTCGACTCCGTTGAGCAGCATCGCCTTGCGCAGCGTGTTCACCGCACCGCGGCCGGCCATGAGCCGCTGGACGTCGGTCGTCTCGACCGCTTCCTCCATGCCCTCGCCGAGCAGCACCTGGAACACCGAGGCCTCGCCCAGCACCACGCCGGCCACGCCGCGCTTTTCAAAAACGTCACGCAGGCTCTGGCGCAACTGCTCGCCCGACTGATTGGCCTGCTCGGTCACCCAGCCTTCGCCGACCAGCTGCAGCGCGGTCAACCCCGCCGCTGCCGACATCGGGTTGGCGTTGAAGGTGCCCTGTTGCAGCACGCGATCGAACCGATCGTGGTGCAGCTCGCCCTTGAAGGCCTGCACGTCCAGAATCTCGCGCTTGCCGACGACCGCCCCGCCCGGCAGGCCGCCTGCCACAATCTTGGCCAGCGTGGTCATGTCAGGCGTCACGCCATAGGCCTGTTGGGCGCCACCGGGCGAATAGCGGAAGCCGGTGATGACCTCGTCGAAGATCAGCACGACGCGGCGCTCGGTCGCCAGCGCCCGCAACTCGCGCAAGAAGGGCACGCTCGGCGGAATAATCGCGTTCGACCCACCCGCGGGCTCCAGGATGATCGCGGCGACTTCCCCAGGGCGAGCGTCCAGCAACTCGCGTACGGAGTCGATGTTGTTGGGGTACGCGACCAGCATCGTGTCGGCGACGGCCTTCGGCACGCCCGTCGAGGTCGGCGTGTCGAATGGCGGCTGGTACCCGGCCATGGCGTAGTCGTGCCACCCATGGAAGTGGCCGGCGAAGCGGATGATCTTTTCGCGACCCGTAAACGCGCGCGCGTCGCGCATGGCCAGCATGGTCGCCTCGGTGCCGCTCATCGTGAACCGCACCGACTCCGCGCTGGGGATCAGGCGCTCGATCTGCTCGGCCCACGCCACTTCCAGCTCGTGACACGCGCCGTAGTGGGTGCCTTTGTGGATCTGCTCGGCGACCGCCGCGGTGACCTGGGGGTAGTTATGGCCCAGGATCAGTGCGCCGTGACCCATCCAGTGGTCGAGCAACTCGTTGCCGTCGGCGTCCCATTTGCGGCTGCCCTCGGCGTGCTCGATATAGATCGGAAACGGGGCGAAATTGCGGCTGTCGTGGGTGATGCCACCGGCGATGGCTTCACGCGAACGCTCATACAGCTCCGCCGACCGGGCGAATCGTTTGCGGAAGGCGTCGTCGATCGTCGACGGGGCTGTGACTGCCATACCCCGAAGTGTAGGGGTAACTCAGTCGTCGTCGCGTCGAGTCAGGATCTCGGGACCGTCGGGTGTGATGGCAACCGTGTGCTCGAAATGCGCGCTCAGGCTGCCGTCGACGGTGACCGCCGTCCAGCCGTCGTCGAGCATGCGCACGGCGGCCGAGCCCAGGTTGACCTGCGGCTCGATGGCGATGACCATGCCCGGCCGCAAGACCGGCCCGCGTCCCGCTGGCCCGTGATGCTGGACCTGGGGTGCCTCGTGCATGTTGCGCCCGACGCCGTGACCGACGAAATCGCGCACCACGCTCATGCCGTGTGCTTTGACGTGCGACTCGATGGCCGCGCCGATATCACTGAGGCGATTGCCGGGTCGGGCCTCGGCGATGCCGCAGAACATCGCCTCCTGGGTGACCTGCACCAGCTCACGGGCGCGCTCGGAGAGCGCTTCGGCGCCGCCGATGGCAAAACAGTGGGTGCTGTCGCCGACGTAGCCGTGGTAGCGGGCGGCGACGTCGACCTTGACCAGGTCGCCGCGCTTGAGCTTGCGCGGGCCGGGGATGCCATGCACGACCTCGTCGTTGACAGAGACGCAGATATGCCCCGGATAGCCAAAGTAGCCCAGCGCCGTCGATTCGGCGCC
>JAFAWJ010000360.1 GCA_019242065.1 Chloroflexota bacterium | reverse complement strand
GCGATCAGCCGCGCCTGATCGATCAGTTGCCCGATGTCCAGGTCGGCCAGCGCTGTCGACGGGCGCCGCGACTGCGAAAACCGCGTCGGCCGCAGCGCCGAATCCCGCAGGCCCGCCAGGAAGCGACGGAAGCACTGCACCGCCAACGTGCGCGCCTGCTCGCTGGTTTCGCACACGATCGTGTGATACAGCGTGCCAATCTGATACTCAGCCGGATCCCGACCGACCCGCTGCCACTCGTCACGGTAGATGCGAACCGTCTCCGCAAACTCCGCCACCGGTCGGGGAAAGCCGAGCGTCAGCAGGTTGTAGCCGCGCTGCGCCGTCCACTCGAAATTCGCGCGGCTGCTCGAACACGAGACCCACACCGGCGGGTAGGGGCGCTGTTGGGGCAGTGGCCAGAGCTCCGCCGTCGGCACCTGGTAGTACGTCCCGCTGTGGCTGAAGGGCGTGCTCGTCCAGGACGCGAGAATGACGTCGAGCGCCTCCACCGTGCGCGCCTGCGCCTCGGCGTAGTCGATCCCGTAGGTCTCGTAGTCGAATGGCTCGCTGCCGCGGCCGATGCCGAACTCCAGGCGGCCGCCCGACATCAGGTCGAGCGTGGCCATCTGTTCGGCTACCTCGAGCGGGTGGTGCATGCCGAGCACGGCGATCGAGGTGCCCAGCCGCACATGCTGCGTGCGCTGGCTCAGGCCGGCCAGCACCAGGGTGGGCGCCGACATCAGCCCGCCCCAGGTGTCGAAGTGATGCTCGTTGATCCACACGCTGTCGAACCCGAGCGGATCGGCGGCGGCCAGCAGGTCGAGTTGCTGGCGCATGAACGTTGCCTGCGGCGGGTCGGACTCGGCGTGGTAACTCGGCAAGGCGTAGGCGCCGAACGTCAATCGCCTGGACATGGCCACCACCTCTTCAACCTCACACTAGCCAAACAATACTGCGCCGAGCGCACGCCGAGCTCACGAGCTCGTAGGCCAGATCTGATGCGCGGCATCCACGACCAGCTCCAGCTTGCGCCGCTGCTGATCGGCGCTCATGTGGGCGCCATCGCGAGTGCCGGAGCCCTGAAAGCCGCACTGCGTGCTCAACGCCAGCTGGTCCACGGCACAGTACTTCGAAGCCGCCTCGACGCAGCGCAGAAGCTGGTCTCTGGGTTCGAGCTCGGGGTACAGGCTGGTCACGATCCCCAGCACGGCGACCTTGCCGGGCGGCAGGAAGCGCAGCGCCTGAAAGCCCGTGTCCCACTCGAACAGGAAGCGGTCGGCGTGCAGCTGGTCGAACAGACGCTCAGCCAGCCAGTCGAAGTCGCGGCCCTGTCGATTGGGATCGATCAGCGCCGGCTTGGGCGCCGACGAGCGGCTGCCGCGACACAGGTGCGCCCCAAGCGTGACACCCTGGCCGCGGACGGCGTCGTAGCACACGTTTTCGAACTCGATCTGATCGGCCAGCGTTGTCTCAGGATCTTCACCGCGGTCGCGCATGGCCTGGACTGCGCTTTCATGCGCGAGGTTGGTGAAGGCTTCGTCGAGCTGGATGTAGCTTGCGCCGTCCGCGACCAGGGCCAGCATCTCGCCGCGCACGATGCTGGCGCAATCGGCATATAGCTCGCGCAACGAGCCGTAGGCCGCGTTGGTGGTGCCCTCGCGCCAGCCGCCACGTCCGACCGTGGTTGGACCGGGCATGGTGATCTTGAACGGTCCGGGCGAATGCGTCTTCATGAACTCGGCATCCACGCCGGTCAGCCGCCGCGTCGCGCGCAACTTGCCGACCACCGCCTTGCTGTGCATTTCTAGCTTGACGGCTGTTCCGTCCGTGAGTCGTACCTCGCGTACCGGGTAATCCGCTTCGAAGCCTTCGACCGCCTGACTGAAGTTCGTCTGCCAGGCGTCACGGCGCATCTCCCCGTCGGTGAAGATGCCAATGCCCACGTCGCGCTGCATTCGCAACGCCTGGTCGATGGCGTCGTTCTCGACCGCCCGCAGTTGCTCGAGCGTGAGGCGACCGGCGTGGAAGGCGTCACGCGCGTCCAGCAGCGTCTCGGGCCGCACCAGGCTGCCGATCTGATCAGAGCGGATCACGCCACGCATGCTGGCGCGCAGGCCATGCGTATGGCAAGCTCGGGACACACCGGGAGGAACGACCTTGGTTCAAGTCGACGAGCGACCTGTCTATACGCTGAAATCGGCGCCCGCGGTGCCGGGGAGCTATGACGAAGCGATCGAGCGCGCGCGGGCTCTCAAGCCCAAACTGCGTGAGCGCGTGCCCGAGACGGAGCGTTTGCGGCACCTGGCGCCCGACAACGTGACCGACCTGCTCGAAAACGGCCTGTATGGGCTCATGACGCCGAAACGCTTCGGCGGTTCTGAGCTGGGCAGCGAAGCGATGATCGACGTGACGATCGAGCTGGCGTCGGCCTGTCCGTCTACGGGCTGGGTGCACATGCTGTGGACGGCACACATGTGGCTGCTGGCCCTGTTTCCGGCCGCGGCGCAGGAAGAGCTGTGGAGCAACCCGAACACGCTGGCGTCGTCGGTCGTCAATACCGTCGGCGACGTGGTGCCCGTGGACGGCGGCTACCGCTGGACGGGTCGCGGCTTCTTCTCGAGCGGCGTCGACCACTGCAACTGGCTGACCGCGGCGGTGCCGATCAAGCGCCCCGACGCGCCCGAGGATGCGCCGCCCGAGCGCCGCTGGCTGCTCATACCTCGCGAAGATTTTGTCATCATCGACGACTGGTATACGGTCGGGCTCAAGGGCACCGGCAGCAAGACCATCGTCGTGGAGGACGTCTTTGTCCCCGAGGGGCGGACCCTGATCAACACGGCTCTCGAGGACGGACAGGCGCCCGGTCGCCAGATCAACACGCACCCAATGTATGGAGCGATCTCGTCGGCCAACTTCACGGCGGCGATGGCCGCCCCGGCGGTGGGCGCCGCGCGCGGCTTCCTCCAGGCGTACGAAGAGCGGCTGCGGTCCAAGTCAGCCAACGTCGACGACGGGCTGCTGGTGAACATGGCGCGCTACGCGCAGGCCGTGGCGCAGGTGGACTCCGTACACGCGACAGGTCTGCAGAACGCCCAGCGCTATCGCTGCCTGCCGGCGCCTGAGGTGACCGCCGAGGCGCGCGCCAAGTGCCGCCGCGACCAGGCGTTCACGGCGCAGACGTGCCGCAAGACCATCAACATGCTGTACGAGGAGTGCGGCGGCAGCGGCCTGTTCGAGAGCTCAGATTTTCAGCGCCTGTGGCGCGATACGAACGCGGCGGCCGCGCATCACGGCCTGACCTGGGACTGGCACGCGGTGGCCTGGACCAAGTCCATCCTGGGCCTGCAGACGCCGCCAGGGTTCACGTTCAGCCGCGCATAGATTCACAACTACCGGTACAGGTGTTCTGCGACCCAGCGTGCGATGGCGACAGCGCGGGCGTCTTCGTGCATCTGGGTCATCACCTGCACGCCGACGGGCAGGCCGTCGACGGTCAGCAGCGGCAGGTTCACCGCGGGCGCGAACAACAGCGACGCCGGCAGGTTGAAGGCCATGTCGCCGGTGGGTGGCGGCACGGACGCCGACGGACGGTTGGCGGGCGCCGAGGCGGGGCCGTGCGAGCTGAGCGTCACCAGCGCGTCGGCCAGCGGCGCCAGCGCGCGGAACTGGCGCTGCGCCTCCAGGCGCTGCTCCAGACACGCGCGATAATCCGCCAGCGTGAGGTCGCGCGCGGCGATGATGCGTTCGACGAGCGTGGCGCTGAGCCGGTCGGGGTCTTGCTCGTACAGGTTTTCGTAGGCCGGCCTGTTCTCGAAGGCGTTGATATGGGCCGACATGGTGGGCGCCGAGGCGATCGACTGCTCGAACGCCCCGATGGCTGGCGCGTCGCCGCGACGCAGCACGCGCACGCCAATAGCGCGCAGGCGGTCGAGGAAGGCCTCGAAAGCGCGCCGTGAACCATCATCCAGGTCCGGCCAGCCACTGGTTTCCATCGCGATGATGGTGCGGGGGGCCAGCGCGTCGGGCAGATCGGGCGGACCGTAGAGACCGGGCTGCCCGGGGTCGCCGCCGACCCGACTCACGATCTCCATGGCCACCCGCCAGGTGTCCTCGAGCGACCCGGCCAGCACGCCGGCGGTGCTCTGGCTGTAACCCTGGCGCTCGCCGCGGTTGATGGCGCCCTGGGTCGGTTTGAGGGCGTAGGTGCCGCAGAAGCTCGCGGGCCGGATGATCGACCCGCCGACCTGGGTGCCGATCGCGGCGGGGACCATGCCCGCGGCGACGGCCGCGGCGCTGCCGGAGGACGAGCCGCCCGGCGTGTAGCGCGGGTCCCAGGGATTGGTGGTCGGCCCGGGCTGGGCGCCACCCAGCTCGGTGGTGACCGTCTTGCCCAGGATTACCGCGCCTGCGTCGCGCAGCGCTCGGACCAGGGCGGTGTCGCGTTTGGGAAAGTTGCCCGCGAAGGCTTCACAGCCCATCTGGGTGGGCATGTCTCGGGTTTCGAACAGGTCTTTGATGCCAAGCGGCATGCCGTCGAGCGGCGACAGCGGGTTGCCCGTGGCGTAGCGCCTGGTCGAGGCGTCGGCCGCCTGACGCGCCGCGGACTCCTGCACGGTCACCCAGGCGCGCACGGACGGCTCGCGGTGTGCGATGACCTCGAGGCAGCGTTCGAGGTACGCGCGCGGCGAATCGGTGCCCGCCAGGAAGTGGGGGACGGCGCTCGAGAACTGCTGGATGGGGCCGATTGTAGGCGCAGGTAGCGCGTTCAGCTCCGGTCGAGCTCGTGCACGCGCGGCAGGACCTTCTCGCCAAACAGCTCGATGGAGCGCCGCGTGCTGTCACGGTCGGCGCCGCGGAAGATCAGGTCCAGCACGCCAGCGCCCAGCTCACGCTGGACGGTACAGATCTGCTCCAGGACGGTCTCGGGGCTGCCGGCCAGCTGCTGGCCGTTCTCGAGCCGCTCGGCATATTCGGCGCCGCGGTTGCGACCGACGCGACCACGCTGCTGGTTCGCGTCGCGACCGTAGTAGCCGGCCTGGGCGACGACGTCGTCGATAACGGGATTGGCGCGCGTGAGACCCGTGTTGCCGTCCGGACCCGTGTGCAGGTCCTCGAATGCCTGTTGATCGCTTTGGGCGACGTGGATGCCGACGCGGTAAATGATGTCGTCCGCGCCGGGAGTCCAGCCGGTCGCGTTGGCCACCTGTCGGTAGAGTCGGGCGGATTGGCTGGCCAGCGGCACCGAGGTCACCGCGAAACCCAGGCCGATGCGGTTGCGCGCCGCGAGCTCGGCCGACTCGGGGCTCGAGCCGGACATGTAGATGGGCGGATGTGGCTGCTGGACGGGTCGCGGCCAGATCGAGACGGCCCGGTATTCGAAGTGGCGGCCCCACCAGCCGAAGGGCTGCGGCTCGGTCCACGCGCGGCGGATGATCTGCAGCGCTTCGTCGAAGCGTTCGCGCGACTCGGCCGGGTTGATGTTGTACGTCACGTACTCGTTGGAGGTGCCGCGCAGCATGCCGGCCACCACTCGACCACCGGTCAGGTTGTCGAGCATGGCGAATTCTTCGGCGACGCGGACTGGATTCTGAATCGGGATGTTCGGTCCGAGCAGGGCGATCTTCGCGCGCTTGATGCGCTGGGTCAGCGCGCCGGCCATGACCATCGGGTTGGGGGTGAGCGAAAACGGCGAAAAGTGGTGTTCGGCAACAGTGACCCAGTCGAAGCCCAGGTCGTCGGCCATGCTGAACTGTTCCAGGGCCCAGTTCATCGAGTCCTGGGCGGCCTGGCTGGAATAGACGTTCACGGGGACGGGCCACTTGCCGCGCACGGAGGGTCCGGCATAGCCCGCGCCGGTGAATAACGCTGCCTTCATCGACAGCTATTGTCTCGCGCCTGGCTGGTCGCCGTCACGTACCGATCAGCCCGTAGGTTGGCGTTCCATAGACGCCGGAGGGCCCCCCATGCAGCCGCTGAGCGGCGTAACCTCCGGCTGGCTGGCGGTTCACGGGGCGCAGCGGAGTTGAGCGCGATGAGGACGCGACGAGGTTGAAGGCATGCTGATCTACTCCATGGGTGTATCGGTGGACGGCTTTATCGCCGACCGCGAGGGCGCGTTCGGCTGGACAGTCCCGAGCGAGGAGCAGTTTCAGTTCCACATCGAGCAGACGCGTGAGCTTGGCGGCTTTGTGTGTGGCCGCCGGCTGTACGAGACCATGCTGGTGTGGGAGACGGATCCGTCGTTGCGCGACAGCGCGCCCGGGGCCGCGTTCGCCGACATCTGGTGCGCGCTACCGAAAGTCGTCTTCAGCCGCACGCTCGAGACGGTTCAGGGCAACGCGCGGCTCGCGCGGGCGTCGGTGGCTGAGGAGGTCGCCGCGGCGCGCGATGCGACCGACAAGGACGTCGGGATCGGCGGCGCCGGCCTGGCCGCGGCGGCGATCGAGCTCGGCCTGGTGGACGAGCTGCGCATGCTTCGGCATCCGATCCTCGTCGGCGGCGGGACGCCATTCCTGCCGCCAGTTTCCGAGGACGTTCAGCTGGAACTGGTGGAGACCCGGACGTTCGGTTCGCGGGTCGTCTACGAGCGCTACCGGCGCGCCGCGGGATCGGCCAGCCCGAAATCGAGGTCGGGGCGTCAGTAGCGCGACCGACTACAGCGCTCGCATGCGGTTGTTGCGTGCGCCGTGCTCCAGCTCGGCCAGACCCAGCGCTTCCAGCAGCGGCGGCACGTACACCCCGAACCGACCACGCAGGCCTTTCTTCAGCCCGTACCAGCCCTGCACCGGGTTCTCCGCTGACCGTCCCCAGGCCTCGACCGTTCCTTCAGGCGCTGGTTTCTGCTCGTCGGTTCCGCCGAGCGGCATCCAGTCACCATAGGTCTTCAACATCGCATGCAAATCCTCGATGCAGCGCAGGTAGTACCGCAGTTGCGTTGTGCCGACCTGGCAAACGAGCGCGGGCGGATCGGCGGCTTCGTCTCGCCACATCTGATATGCAGAAGTGCCTGGCGGTGTGTTCAATTGCCAGGGTTGTTCCCTGGTTCCATCACCGATCGCGACAGCCATTCACGTCTCCTTTATTGACTGGTTGTGTGACGACGGGCTCGCACACGCCGCCATGTAGTCCGGCACGACGCCGTCCCATCCAGCGCGATTCATCGTGCGCCACTCGCGGCCCTGCTCTGGACCGAGGCGATCCCAGCCACCGTGGTGGACCTCCACTCGCGTCGCGCCGGGTCCGAGGGCGGTGAACCGGATCTCGACGGCGGTCGCGTTCGACGGATCGGTGGCAATGTGCCACTGGTAAGCCAGACGATGTGGCGGCTCCCACGCCGTCACGTGGCCCCAGTCATGTTCCACCTGTGTGGAGGTCCGCTCGAAAATGCGTCCACCGACTCGCGGTTCGAACACAATATGGACGCCGCGCTCGTGGCTGACGGTGTGCGCGGCGGGCCACCAGGCTGCGGCGCGCTCCGTCCAGACCATGAAGGCGTGCTCGACGCCACAGGCGACGTCGAAGTTCAGCGTCAGCGGCTCGATCACCGCGTCGGTGGCTCGTCTCGCGTGTTTTCGGCGAACAGTCGGAACCGGACGGCGGCTTCCCCCCAGACGTCCTCCATGTAGCGACGGACGGACTCGATGCCGTCACTCTCGAGGTGGTACACGTGGCGGGCGCCGTGCACTTCATCCGAGACGAGACCGGCGCGCGTCAGCAGCTTGAGATGACGCGAGACGGCGGGTCGGCTGATCGGGAGGTGATCGGCGAGTTGCTGGACTGACCACTCGCCGCGCGCCAGCAGTTGCACGATCGCGCGGCGTTGGGGATTGCCCAGGGCCTGAAAGGGATCGGCACTCGCGGCTGCTCGCGGCACGCGGCGAAGCGTAACAGATCAGTTACCGTAGCACAATGGTTACGCGACGTTCGGCGATGCGGGCCGGCCAGCGCCCGCATCCAGCTTGCTAGCATGCGTCGAAAATGAACCCCGCATCTCCACGCCAGGACGAAGTGGCGCCCGAGAGCACCGCCGCGCGCGTCGCGCTGTGGCGCGCCCTCCACGTCCAGATCGACGCGCCGCCGCCGGTGCTCGACGACCAGATCGGGCTCGAGCTGGTCGCTCCCGACGAGGGCTGGCAGCAGCGTGGCGACATGGACCCGCACTTCACGGGCCCGTTCCGTGCGTCGATCGTGGCCCGCGCGCGCTTCATCGAAGACCTCGTCACCGAGCAGGCCGGCCGCGGCGTCAGCCAGTACGTCATTCTCGGGGCGGGCCTCGACACGTTCGCGCAGCGCAAGCCAGAGACGGCCCGTGGGCTCACAGTGTTCGAAGTCGACCAGCCCGGTCCCCAGGCGTGGAAGCGACAGCGGCTGATCGAGCTGGGCTACGGCGTTCCCGACTGGCTGCGGCTGGTGCCCGTCAACTTCGAGGTGACCGACGCGTGGTGGCGCGAGCTGGCCGGCGCTGGCTTCGATGCCCGCCGTACGGCGATCGTGGCGTCGACCGGCGTCAGCATGTACCTGACGCGAGAGGCGATCGCCGCCACGCTGCGGCAGGTTGCCGGGCTCGCCAGTGGATCCCGACTGGTGATGAGCTTCCTGTTGCCGCTGGACCTCGCCGGACCCGACGTGCGGCCCGGCCTCGAGATGGCTGCCAGAGGAGCGCAGGAAAGCGGCACGCCGTTCATCAGCTACTTCACGCCCGCCGACATCCTCGCGTTCGCCCGCGAGTGTGGTTTTCGAGAGGTGCAGCACGTCTCCGCCGATGCGCTGGCGGAGCGCTATTTCGCCAACAGAACGGACGGTCTGCGCCCGCCGGCCAACGCCGAAGAGCTGCTGGTCGCCACAACCTGACGACCAG
>JAFAWJ010000739.1 GCA_019242065.1 Chloroflexota bacterium | reverse complement strand
CTGGCCAGGGCCCGACTGTATAGCTGTCCACTCCAGCCCCCTCCAGCCATTCGGAAAGCGTCACGGCCGATGTCTCCGCAAGGGCGGTGATCAACTGCCACGTCTGGGCGGGATTCGCGAGCAGCACAGCACGAGCAGTCGGATACGGCCCGAGTGCATCCTGCAACAGACTGGGAGTGACTAGTGGCCACAAACCGGACAAGAGGAGCCAGGTCGGCTCGCTCGGTGTTTCCCTGAGCTGCGCAGCCATCAGCTGACGAAGGCTGTTCTCCGAACGATCGCGGGGGTCGAGCACGACAAGGCGACGCGAGCCGTCGTCGAGGCACGAGCTGACCGAGGGAAGTTCAGCCATGTCGGTTCCGAACACCACCGAGACGCGGGCGTGCGAGCGGGCGAGCATTGCCCGTTGGCGAGCGGTCAGGACGCCGAGGCTGGCAGGAGCGCTGGCACATGAACTTCGCGCGTCCCGGCGCGGGTCGAGTTCGATGTCCGGGCTGGCGGGCTGCCCGAGGTAGTCCGTCAGCTCCGCGATGAGCTCGTCCGCGCTCCCCAGGTCGGACAACAGGTTGGGACTATGCAACGCAAGCTGGCCATGTCCGATACGCCGGAGGAGGCGAAGCCCGACCATGTCGTCGATCAGATCGCGGAAGGCATCGTCCGTCCACGTCTCTCGAAATCCGTCGGCCCACCAGTCCATGGCTTGCCTCCGCAACTGCTCCTGGCTGATGGAGGAAGTTCCGCCACGACAGCCGATGGCGACGAGCTTCAGCACCACGTCGAAGCGGCGATCAACGAGCGCCGTGTGGCGAGTGTCGAGGCTTCGCGCCTCGTCCGGGAGCAGTGCACGCAGCATGTGGTCGAGGTGGCTTCCGCTGCCGTCCGTCTCACGTGCCTGCTGCGCGACCTTGTCTGTCAATCGAGCCAGCAACTCGGGCTCATAGTTGGCGAGCGACAACAGTCGAGCTGTCTGAGCCGCCGAGGGCTCGGCGGCACCGGCGTGCTGCAGCAACTCGCGCGCGACCAGACCCGCCTGTTGCCATTCGCCATGGTCGAGCAGCGGCCCGAGCCAGCGGCAGCCGCGCGTGCCCAACGGGTGATCGGGCAGACTCGTGGCCCGCTGGACCTCCAGCCAGCCCGCGAGTACAACCTTGACTCGGCGGTGGGAGTCGTCCATGAGTTCAGCCAGCTGCTGACTGATGGGGAACGGATCTGACGAGCCGCCGACCGCGATCTGTCGCTCTGCTTGTAAGAGCGCGTCACTCTCGTCGACCAGGATCAGCAAGCGTCGACCAGGATTGGTAGCCAGCCAGCCGTGGAGCTGCTGTCGTGTGGCGCTGGCGGCTGACGGAGCGTCCAGCGAGGGCAGGCCCAGGTGCGAACGCAACCCGTCTTCGAGCGCGATCCAGAATCGCTCGCCCGCAACGTCGATCGCGGGCTCACGCTTGACCTCGATCAGGACGGCCTGGCGGTCGCCGTCAATCGTGCAGGACCGCGCAAGGTCCTCCAGCAATGCGCGTCGGCCGAACCCAGGCCGGCCGACGAGCAGGCACGGTCCGTCGGGTGACGCAAGGGCATCCTTTATGGAGGTTCGGCTCGGTGCCTCGACAGCGTTCGCCGTATGTTGTCGATCGGGCGATCTCGCGAGCGTGCGCCGCACATCGGCGAGACGATCCACAGCGGGGCCGAATCGGCGGTGCCCGGATGCTGGCCGTGCATCGATGCTTTCGACCACGGCCTGCAGCCTGCCACGCTCGGCAGCCGTCAGCGCGCCCTTGGCGGCAGCCAGGTCAATCTCGTGGCGACTCCGCTCGACGTCCTCGACGAGCCGGCGTTCCCAGCGCTCCAGATCAACGTCGAAATCGGCCCGCAGCGCTCCAACGTCGACTGCTTGTGGGGTTTCGATGCCACCCTGGAGGTAGGTCAGGATTTGTGCGGCAGCCTGGTGATCACCCTGGCGGAGCCGCTCGGCGAAGGCCTCTGTCCAGTCCGGTTTGACGGTCTCGGCGAGCCCCGCCAGCCGAGAGGCAATATCCGCTGGAACCCATTCGACATTCCAAGCGGGATCAAGCAACGCTGTCGGCACGCGCAGCAACGGCGCGTTTAGCAACATCAGGGGCGAGGGCTCGCGGGGCGGTGGCCAGGGGACGTGCCGCTCAGACGCACCCAGCAATTCCGCAACCGAGTCGACCGCGCTAGCAAGCCGATCCAGAGCGGCGACCAGGGCGACCGCCGTGTGTTCCTGGCGTGCGCGCATGATCTCTTCACGGACAGGGCCAAGCAATGCGCTCAACGTTCGGCGGACCTCGGCGGACTCTCTGACGCTCGGATCGTCCTCCCGTCCGGGGCGCGCTTCCTGGAGCGCAGCCCAGGCGCGGGCAAAGGCAACCGCCTGGTTGACACCTTCGACCAGCTCCGCCACTGCCTCCGTTCGAGTGTTGATCGCCGGTCCGTCGACTCGGCCGAGGGCTTCGCGATCGGTGGCCGCGATTTCCCATCGGATCTGCGGCGTGTTGGAAAGGCGCTCCACCCGGCCGAGGGTCTGCTCTAGCAGATGAGGCTCGAGGCCGAGTGGGGCAATCAGTCCGTGGACCAGCCCGTCAGGTTGCATCCAGCGGCGCCAGACGGCGTTCGCCGGCGCGAAGCTGGCCTGCATACCGAGCATCCGCACACGCCAGCTGCCGATCTCACGCAGCAGATCCTCCATGGTGTCTCGCCAGGCTTCGACGCCCGAAAATGGCTGGTTCGGCAGAGGTGTCAGAGGCCGGTGCCGTTCGCCATACTCGGCTACAGTCGAGGCGAAGCGCTCGAGGTGCGGCCAGGGGAGCTGGCCGACGACGGCGCGGAGCACGCTCCAGGCGCCCGTCTCGGGTGCGACCAGAGCGGGTCGCAGGGCGGCCGCAACGTACAGTAACCGGAGCGCTTCGCCCCCGTCGCCTGGCGCGAGCGAAGGGGCGGCGACGAAGCGAGCCAGATCGGCCTGCAGCGCCAATGCCAGATCGCCGTTTGGGTAGCGGACCCACGGGCTGAAGCTGAGCGCGCGCAGGAGCCAGCCCGGCAATCCGGCGCTTTCGGCGAGGCCTGGCGCGGCACCGCCCAGGTGATAGCCAACCGCTGGCATGCCGCGAGCCACCGCCTGCCAGAGCGACTGATCGGTGGCCGTGGTCAACGCTGACGCTGAGGTGGTTTGATCAGTGCCCGTAGACGACACCAGCTCGCGGGCGGCTTCGAGGCGGGGGCTCGGGCCGCCGGCGGTTGTCGGATCCACCGCTACTTGGAGTGTCAGCGTGGCGAGCTGATCTTCCTCGACGTTGTCCGGATCGGAACTGGTGTCCAGCGGCGGCGCATCCGCCGCCGTGAGCCGTCCGCGTGCGGCGGCTGCCGCCAGGCTGACACCGAACGCATGTGAGATCGCGGCGCGCAGCGTTTCCCAGCGAGCGTCGTCAAGATTCGCCTGCTGGTGGGCGAGCTCGACCAGATTGGCAAGGGGATGGTTGCCTGCCGCCAACTGTTTGACCTCATCGGGCAGCTCTACGGAGTCCAGCGACGCGACATGCTGCAGCAAGACGTCCGCCTGAGCCTGGCAGCCGAGCAGCGGCTCGAAGTTGACCCGGTCGAGGTGGCGCAAGCGCATAACGCGGCGAAGCGTGTCATCGGCAGTTGCCCTTGCTCGGGCAGCCACGTCTCGTGCGATGGTTTGCGACAGCGCCTCCAGCAAGCCCTCGAGCTTTCGGACGGAGTCGAGGCTTTCCGCGGGCTGAAGGTCCGGCAGGTGTGTGAACGCCGCCAGCGTCAGAACGCGGGCGCG
>JAFAWJ010001059.1 GCA_019242065.1 Chloroflexota bacterium | reverse complement strand
CACTTCGTCGATGCTGAACTGGCGAATCACCTCGCCAAGCCGCGTGCGCCGCGGGTCGTTGGGCACCGCCCACACCGGCCCCGAGGCGGCCTCGGCATCCGGCCGCATCGATCGGAACTTGAGCATGTAAAACGGCTTGCCGTCGAGGCCGACCCGCTCCTGGACATACAGCACGGGTCCGCGCGGCGAGGTCAACTTGACCAGCAACGCCATCAGCAAGAACCACCACGACAGCGCCACGAGCATCGTCCAGCTCACCGCCACGTCCAGCGCCCGCTTCAGGAAGCGCATCCAGCCGTGGAGTGTGACGTCGCGCACCCGCATGAGCGGCAAGCCGGTGAGCTCACTGGTCTCGACTTCACGCGCCATGAGCTCGAAGATATCGGGGAAGATCTTGATGTCGACGCGCTGCTGGGTGCAGCCCGCGATCAGGTCCACCAGGTCCGGGTGGCTGATGCCAGCCCAGGCGATGATGACCTCACCGATGCCCTGCTCGCGAACGATCCGCGGCACGTCCTTCAAGCCGCCGAGTACCGGCTGCACGAGCTGACTCGGCACGCCGTTGCCGATGAAACCGACGATGCGATAGCCGAGCTCGGGCGCGTCCCGAATCTTGGCTTCGACCAGCTGGGCCTGTTCACCGTCGCCGACAATCAGGACCCGCTCGAGGTCGCGCCCGCGGCGATGGGCGTCGCGCCAAAGCCCGTCGAGCACGAGCCGCGCGAGCCACACCAGCACGATCGACAACAGGGCCCAGTACACGAGCATGAGTCGCGGCGGCTCGAGTGCGCGATACACGAAGAACGTCACGCTGAGCGCCCCGAGCCAGCCGATGCCCACCGCTGCCGCGACCTGGTACAGCAGATCGACGCGTCCAAAGCCGCGCCGCGGAATGTACAGCCGTCGGATCGCGAAGACGACTACGATGACCAGGACGCACAGCAACGCCAGGTTGTCGTAGGTGGACGGCGGATCGGCAGGCTGATCAGGCCGTGTGTCGGAGACGACGCGCAGGTGATAGGCCAACACGAAGGCCAGCCGCAGCATGATCAGGTCGGAGACGAGCAGCGCCACCACGTACAGGGCGCGCATGCGCTTCAAACTAGCGGGGACCCGCGTCACGTCAGAGCCCCACGCGGCGATCGGCGGGCCTGGTTAGCAGCGTGCGACACATCGCCAAGCCCAGCGCGGCATAAATTGACGTGCGAACGACCCCTGTAAGCACGGGATGGTACTGCTTCACGTAATGCTTGCGATAGAACAGATCCATTGCGCGAAAAAAGTAGAAATTCGTGCGGAGTGCGCGTTGTCGACTGGCGGCACCATGCTGGTGCTGCACCACAATTGACGGTTCGTAGCGAACAGTCCAACCTGCCTGTCGCGCGCGCAAACACCAATCGAGATCCTCACCATACATAAAGAAGCGCTCGTCGAGCATGCCAATGCGCTCGATGACCGAGCGGCGCACCAGCAGACACGCGCCGCATACCGAGTCGACTTCGATCGGCAGGTCGGGATCGACGTAGGTCAGGTTGTACTGCCCGAAACGCGGGCTGTTGGGTCGCAAACGCCCCAGGCCCGAGAACCGATAGAAGGACACCTGCGGCGTCGGAAACGAGCGTCGGCAGGCCAGGTGCATGCTGCCATCTGGCCGCAACAGCTTGGGACCGATGATGCCGGCCTCCGGGTGCTCGCGCAGCGCGTTCACCAGCGCAGTGACGCCATCCGGCGGCATCAGGGTGTCGGGGTTGAGGATCAGCACGGCCTCGCCGCGCGCGCGGCGCAGCGCCTGGTTGTTGCCGAAGGCGAAGCCACCGTTGCGCGGCGAGCGGATCAGGTGCACCCACGGAAAGTCAGCGGCCACCATATCTGCCGAGCCGTCCGAGGAGGCGTTGTCGACCACCAGCACTTCGGCCTGCAGGCTGCCCCAGCACAGCGCGGCGAGGCACGCCCGCAGGTGCTCGCGCGTGTTGTAGTTCAGGACGACGATCGAGACGTCCATGTCCTGCGCACTCGCCAGCAAACCCCGACAGGGTAGCCGAGCATTTTGGCTACATCCCCGGTGAGCCGAATCAGTGGTATCAGGCCGAGTGCCAGACCCAGGTGGGCTATGGACAGCCCTGTCAGATCGAGACGTGCGTAGGGTCGGCGTGTGTACGCGAGACCGCCGAGTCCGAGAAGCCAGGTCCATCGACCGCGACGGGCGAGCAGCAGCCCGGCACACGCGTACGTGGCGTAGCGGATGACATGCCGCCGCGCCCATAGGCCGGCTTTGCCGTCGCCGCGCGCGTACCGGTAGTACTGCCGAAAAAATGCCCCGAGTGAGGGGCGCGGTCGGAACCAGGCAATCGCATTTGGAGCAAAGGCAAACCGGCAGCCGTTGCGCTGGAGCGCCAGATCGAAGACCAGGTCTTCGCAGTAATCCAACCACTCGGGATAGCCGCCGCCGCGCTGCCACGCCGAGCGTCTGAACAGGACCGACCGACTCGACGGCAGAAAGCGCCTGGCGTTCACGTCCTGGCGGGCTGGCAAGGTGGTCGCGCCGAGCGCGCGCTCGAAGGTCGAGTGTGGGTCGGCCCTGAAAAAACCGCTCACGACGTCGATCTCTGGCGTCATTCGTTCGCGGAGCCGCTCCAACCAGTCCGCATCGAGGCGGACGCCAGCGTCGGTCACCGCGATGAGATCCGCCTCGGTCGCGCCGATGGCTACGTTGCGGCCGCGTGAGATGTTCGCCCCCTCGGCCTCGATCACCCGCAGCGGCAGGCGGCTCGACCAGCAGTGCAGCGCCGCTCGGGTGCCGTCGGTCGACCCACCGTCGGCGACGATGACTTCGTCGGGGGGCAGGCTCTGCGACGCGATTGACTCGAGGAGCGCGTCGATCGTCCCGGCTTCGTTGAGCACGGTCACGATCAACGCCGTATGTTCTCGAGACTCGCCGTCCGCCACCGAAAACTGCCGCTTGTGTGGCAGGTCGCCCTCCCTGGGTACCGAATCCGGCACACCGCGATTAACGACGGCGGTTGAAAGCGGTTACCAGGACCTCGTCAGCTCGAGATCGCGAAGGGCGTAATAGACGGGCTGCAGTGTGAAGTCAGGGTCCGCTACCCGAAACCAGAACCAGGCCTGATCCTGGTTCCCGTAGTCCGCCCGCTTCCAGTACCACACGAATCCCAGCTGCAGCCACGGCCACTGCTCCGCGGCTCGGTCAAAGGCGCGCACCGTATAGCGCGCCTGCAGCGACGGTGTCACCCGCCCATACTCCTGGTACCCCGACGACACGGGATTGGCGTTCCAGCCCATCTCGGTCGCCCAAACGGGCACGTCCGCGTCGCCATTGGCAACCATTACCTGCCGGACCAGCGTCGGCCGCGAAAACGTCACGTCGCTGGCGTCGATGCGCGGGTCGTCGGGCCCGCCTCGCAAGCCGTAGGCTTGCAGCGCCAGCACGTCGTAGCTGCCCTGCACGCCGGCGTCGTAGAGCTGCTGCAGGTAGACCAGCTCGTCGAGCGCGTCCGCGTTCTGTGTCAGGGTCGGCGCCAGCGCGGCCATGACCACCCTGGCCGACGGGTCCGCGGCGCGGATGCGTTCCGAGGCTCCCTGCAGCAAGCGGGCGTACTCGGTGGCCGACGGCGGCCGGTGCCCCCACTCACTGGTCAGGTTCGGTTCGTTCCAGATCTGATACGCGGCCACCCTGCCGTGGTAGCGCGCGGCAACCTCTTCGACGAAATCGAAATAGTCGGCATACGCCACGGGCGGCGACAGGCCGTCAGGCGCGTCTGGCGGCAGCGCCCAGCGCGGGCTGGTGTCCAGGCGCAGCATCAAGTTGATACCCGAGGCCGAGGCGCGGTCCACGATGTCGTCGTACTTGGCCCACGTCGAGCCGCCGAAGTTGGGGTCGGTGGTCTGACCCTTCGCCACGGGCTCGATCTGCTCCCAGGGCAGCTCCTGGCGTATCCACGTGACGCCCGCCGCGCGCAGCAGGTCCAGACTCTGCTGACGGCGCGCGGACTCGACTTCTTGCTCCAGGAACACGTTCATGCCCACGGCCGGCGCGCCGCCACCACCGGTGTCGCCGGGGGCGTCGCCGACACCGGTGGTGAGCGCCACCCAGCGATGGCGCAGGTCGATGCTGAGCGTGTCGAAGGGACCCGTGCTTGCCATGCACAGCAGGACCAGCAACACCACCGAAGCCAGCGTGGCCAGCAGCCAGGCGCCTCGGGGCGTTCTGCCTATGGGTTCAGCCACGCGTAAGCCGATCGCACTCGGTCGCGCAGGGCCGACCAGGTGTAGCGTTCCTCGACGAGCGTCCGCGCGCGGCACGCCAGATGCTGCCGAAGCGACGCGTCGTGGACGAGTCGCCGCAGAGCGCCGACCCACTCGTCCGCCGAGTCTGCCTGCAAATAGTGTGTGCCGGGCTCGGCTTCCAGGCCCTCCATCCCGAGTCGGGTCGAGACGATCGGCACGCCGCGGGCCATCGCCACCAGCGCCTTCAGGCGTGAGCCGCCACCGGTCTGGACCGGAAGGATCAACGCCGCCGACCGCGCAAAGTAGGGACGCTCGTCGGCAACGTAGCCCGTCACCGCGATACGGTCGTCGTGCTGGCCGGCGCGCACCAGCCACGGCGGCGGCGCGGCGCCCACGGCGAACACGCGCAGGTCCGAGAAGTGGACCAGCACGGTCTGGAGAAACCAGGCCAGCCCTGTGGCGTTGGGCCGAAAGTCGAGCTTGCCCACGAACAGCAGGTTGGTCGCGTCGTTGTCGGCAGGCAGTCGGAACGGGTAGGTCGCGACGTCGATCGCGTTCGGGACGACACGCACGGTGGCCGGCGGCCCGCCGAGGGCGATGAGCTGGTTGGCGTCGTGCTCCGAGACGGCCAGCGTCATGCGACTCCGCGCCACCACCTGGCCCTCGAAGCGCTCCAGCCGCCGCCACTGGATCCGCGAGTAGAGGCGGCCCAGCGCGGGGCCACTCTGCGCCAGGCGCCGCTGCAGCAAGAACTCGGCGTTGTGGGCGTCGTAGACCCAGGATACGGACGGGGCGCAGTCCAGGTAGCGAGCCATCTCGATGCCTTCGGCCTGCACCGCGTCATAGGCGCGCTGTTGTAATTGGCGCCGCACCCGGTCGGCAAAGCTGGCCGACCAGAGGCGCTGCGCCATGTCGGGCGCATCCGAGCGCAGAAGGTCCGCGACGCGCCTGGCCGTGCTCCGTTCGGCTGCTTCGGGGATGAGCGTGTCGACCATGTGCTCCTCGGCTAGCAGGGTCAGGAGCCCCGCGTTTCGCAGGCGCGCACCCGAGTCGGCAGGGAACGGGCGCGACGGCAACAGCATCAGGAGCCTGCTCACGCCAGCAGCGCCTCACGATATACGTCACGGGTCGACCGCGCGGCGCGCTCCCACGAGAACGTCGCGGCGCGGGCGAAGCCTTTCTGCCGCATGGCATCGGCCAGCCGAGCATCGGTCAAAACTGCCAGTATCGCCTGCGCCCAGGCCGACGGATCCTCCGGCGACAGCAGCAGCGCCGCGTCAGCCGCCACTTCCGGCAGCGGTCCCGCGTTCGAGCAGACGACTGGTGCACCACATGCCATCGCTTCGACAACGGGCAAGCCGAAGCCTTCATACATGGACGGCAGCACGAACGCGCCCGCGTGCGAATACAGAACGGCGAGGTCGTCCTGGTCCAGGGTCCCGAGAAAGCGCACGGCGTCGCCCAGACCAGAGCGGGCGTGGGCGGCGAAGATCGGCTCGTCGAGCCAGCCGCGGCCACCGACCACCAGCAGTTGGACGTCCAGCTCACGCCGAACCTGCACCAGGGCATCCAGCAGCAGCGGCACGTTCTTGCGCGGCTCCAGCGTGCCGACGAACAGGGCGTACGGGCGTTGATCGATACTCAGGTGGGCGGCGGTCGCCTGGAATGCCGCGTCGTCACGCGGCCCAAAGCCGGGTGCCGCGGCCTCGGGGACCACGCGAATCCGCGCCGGATCCACGCCGAGCAGCCGCACAGCGTCTGAGGCTGTCCGCTGCGACACGGCGATGACCCGTTCGGCCTGGCGCACGCTTTCGCCGGTGGCGGCGTAGTACGCGCGCGATTCGGGGGTGTGTGTCGCGGGATACAGCGCGAAGGCCAGGTCGTGCAGGGTAACCACGCTGCGCCAGTTGCGCCAGGCCGGCGCCACGTGGTCGACCGAGTGGAGCAGCGCCGGCCACGTCCGCCGCGCGACGAGCTCGGCGGGCAGGCTCCAGCGCTCGAACCGGTTGTGCGGTGGCGTGAAGACCCGGCGCTGAATCGTCCGCGCGTCGCCGACCTGTAGCTGGCGCGCGTGGCGGCCGCGCAAGACCACGTACCGCTCGGGACCGTCGAGCCCGCTGAGTGCGTCGATCAGCAGCCGCGTGTACTGGGCGATGCCCGCGGCGTACCCGACCAGCCGCGCGTCAATCGCGATGACCGTTCCGTCGGTAGCCTTGCTCAAATGCCGCGTGGAGCACGTGTCGAGCGCGACCGCGCGTTCAACTGCGGGCGCTTGTACGGCGGCGCGTCGATGCGACACACGGTCGACAGATCCGGATCGAGCAGCCGCGACAGGATGCGCAGCTCCTGGCTGGGACCGCCAGACACGGGCGCACCGCGGTCCAGTGGCTGGTTGGTCGTGATGACGGTCGGAAAGCGCGCGTTGAAGCGATAGTTGAGCAGCTGAAACAGCTTTTCCTCGGCCCACGGCGTGGACGAGTGAGCGCCGTAGTCGTCGAGGATCAGGACGTCGGCGTTGCGGATGGCGTCGAAGCCGCGGTCGTACGTGACGTGGCTGTCGGGCGCATAGGTTGCGCGCAGGTAGTCGAGCAGGTCAGGCGCCGTCTTGAACAGCGTCGGCAGGCCGCGTTCGTCGCGCTCGTTTTTGATGGCCGCCGCCAGATGCGTTTTGCCGCAGCCGACCGCCCCGGCCAGGACCAGCCAGCCTTTCGGGTCGTTGGCGAAGGTCACCGCGGCTTGGGCGGCGACCATCAGCGAGTGGTTCGACGACAAATCGAAGCTGCCGAAGGTGCACGTGCGCAGTCCGTCGGGCCAGATGTCGGTGAGCGAGTCGATGATGGAGTGGTCGCTGCTGATCACGTCGACGCGCAGCACGCGGCGATCTTCGAGTCGCGCCCGCAGCCGCTCGTCGAGCTGCTCGACACGCTCGTTCGTCGTGATGACAGTAGGCAAATCGGCGGTGTAGCGATGATTCAGGATCTGGAACAGCTTTTCGCGCGCCCACTGGGTGCTGCTCTGGGTGCCCAGGTCGTCGAGGATCAGCAGCGATGCGGTCTTTACGGTCTCGAAGAGCTCGTCATACGAGACGTCGCTGCCAGGCGCGAAGGTCGCCCGCAGGTGATCCAGGAGGTCGGGCACGACCGAGAAGAACACCTCGCCGCCCAGCTCGATGCGTCGATTGGCGATCGCCGCCGCCAGGTGCGTTTTGCCGCAGCCGGGTGGCCCACAGAGCAGCAGCCAGGAGGGCGGATCGTCCGCGTACTTGCGGCACCACTCGAGCGACTGTGCCAGAGCACGCTGGTCGTCGGCGCTGAGCGCGCCACGGCCGCTCGGGAAAAAGTTGTCGAAAGTGCGGTCGCCCAGCGCCCCGATCTGGCTGCGTCGTCGTAGACGATCGCGCACCTCGCTCTGCCGGCAGGAACAGGTGATGGCTTTTCCAAAGTCCGGATCGCCAAGGGGCACATCCTTGCGGACGAAGCCAAAGTCCTTGCAGATGGGACACGCGGGCTCGAGCTCAGGTTCGAAGGGCTCGGCGTCCTCCCGGCCGCTGGCTAGCCGTCTGGGCCGAATGCGCGCCAGCGCCTCACTCAGCGGCTGCATCGCTCAGCTGCGGAAGACCTCGAGGTCGAGGAACTTGGTGGTGCGCTCGAGAAACAGCAGCTGAACCTGACCAGTCGGCCCATTGCGGTGCTTGGCCACGATGATGTCGGCAACGCCCTTCTTGTCAGTATCGGGGTTGTATTTCTCGTCGCGATAAATAAACAGGACGACGTCGGCATCCTGCTCGAGGGCGCCCGATTCACGGAGATCCGAGAGCTGCGGGATGTGCGGCGTGCGCTGCTCGACGGCGCGGCTCAACTGGCTCAGCGCGATGATGGGCACCCGCAGTTCGCGCGCGAGTGCCTTCAGCGCCCGCGAAATCTGGCCCAGCTCCTGGACACGGCTCTCGCCCCCGTCGCTGGCAACCAGCTGCAGGTAGTCGACGATGATCATGTCCAGGTTGTGCTCGGCCGCCAGGCGGCGCGCCTTGCTGCGCAGCTCCATGATCGGAATCGACGGCGTGTCGTCGACCCAGATCGGCGCCCGCGCCAGGTGATTCATGGCCGCGTCCAGCTTGCGGCTCTCCTGCTCGTTCAAATTGGCCGAGCGAATCCGAGGCGAGTCAACCCCGCTCTCCATGCTCAACAACCGCGAAGCCAGCTGCTCCGCCGACATCTCGAGCGAAAACACCGCCACGGTCGCGTGATGCTTGACCGCGGCATTGACGGCCAGGTTCAGCGCAAAACTGGTTTTGCCGACGCTTGTGCGCGCGGCCAGGATGATCAGGTCGGTGCGCTGGAAGCCGCCCAGGAGTTTGTCGAGATCGGCGTAGCCGGTGGGGATGCCGTAGCGGGTGGCTTCGCCGTCTTGGAGCGCTTCGATCTGCTCCATGTACTCGGCGAGCACGTCTTCCAGGGAACGAAAGTCACGCGTGACCCGCTTTTCGGAAACGGCGTAAATGAGCTGCTCGGCCTTTTCGAGCAGGATCTCGGGCGCCAGGTTGTCGCGGTACGCCAGCTCGGCGATCGTCTGCGCGTGGGCGATCAATTGCCTGGCAATCGAGGTCCGCTCGACGATCCGCCCGTAGTACTCGATGTACGCAGCGCTGGGCGTGGCCAGGTTGACCTCGCTCAGATACAGCATCCCGCCCGCGGCCTCGTGGGTGCCTTGCTGGTACAGCGTGTCGCCGACGCTGTGATAGTCGATCGGCTTGCCGTCGCCGAACAGGGTCAGCATGGCGCGGAAGACATGCCGATTGCGCATGCCGTAGAAATCCTCGGGCTTCAAGAAGTCCGACACACGGACAATGCTCGGCGGCTGCTTCAGGATCGAGCCCAGCACCGCTTCCTCAGCCTGAAGGCTGTGCGGCGGCAGGCTGAGGTCGCGCTCCTCGGCGGGCGCCTCGCCGGCAAGAGATTCGAGGTCGCTGTCCAGCCGCTCGATCGCCATACAGGTCTATCGCGCGCGCCGTCTCAGGCGCCGCCTACCGCGCGCACGTCAATGGTGACCGTGGCGGTGACCGCGTGATGCAGCCGCGCCGTTACCTGGTAAGAGCCCACCTGGCGCACCGGCTCGGCGATCTCGAGGTCGCGCCGCTCGACTGAAGCGCCGACTTGCTTCTGGATCGCCGCGGCGACGTCCGCGGTGGTCACCGAGCCGTACAGACGCCCCTGGGCGCCGGCCTTGGCCTCGATGGCCACGGGCTGCGCCTCCAACCGCTCCTTGAGCTCGAGGGCGGCCTTTTCCTCTTCGGCCGCGTGCCGCGCGGCGAGTGCCTGCAGGTCCGCCACCTCTTTGAGGGCGCTGCTGGTAGCCGCGACGGCGAGTCCACGCGGAATGAGGAAATTGCGGGCGTAGCCGTCGGCCACGTCCTTGACCTGACCAGCCCTGGCGACGTCGCGGACGTCCTTTTTGAACAGAACTTTCATGCAACCGGCCTGCGTTCTTCCAAAGGATAGAACAGATGTGCTACAGTCGCCAGCATGCGCTCATGTGGGTCTCGGCGGTGGGCCGCGGAGATACGGCCGACGAGCACGCGCGGGCAACGCGGGCACCTTCTGCGATGTGGACCGGAATGCTACGGCCGGGTCCTTGGCCGGAGCGAAGAGTGCCGGCAACGGCTCGGCGTCTCAGTTTCGTGGCGGGTCCGTGACTCGCGCCGGCTTGACAGGCGCCGCACTCGCGATCGCGTGATCGAGCAGACTGTCGAGCGCCGGCCCGCGGGCCAGGCTCGCCTCGACCAGCCACACCACCGCCAGCAGTTCGTCGCTCAGGCGCGGGTCCCACGCCGCCGGGCCGATCGCATCCAGCATCGACCGTCCGTGTCCCAGCCGGCGGACGCGGCGCTTCAGCCACCCGTTCACCACGCGATAGCCCGAGACGGCGAATGCCCACACCTCCTGGCTCACCGGCCCGAGGCGCCCATCGCCCAGCCACACGCACTCTTGGCCAGCGTCATACGCATAGTGCGTCGGGTACGCCGCCGCACTCGGTGGATCGATCAGCCTGGCCTGGCCAGGAATCACGCTCGCGTACGTGTGAATCGCCAGGAGCTCGTCGCCGAGGGTCACGCCGCGTCGAAAGGTCGCCGCGTCGACCAGCACGGGCACCCGCGGGCCCGGCGTGCGCAGCTCCTCGGCAAACCGCCGCGTATAGCTCGGCGCCGCCAGCACGGCGTAGCAATACGCCATCAGCTGCGGCGCGTCCACCCCAGAACCGAACCAGTCAGACAGCCGACCGAGCCATGCGTCGGCCACGTTGGCCTGCGTGCCGTCAGCATCCCGCCACAAGGGGATGACGCCGCGAGCGCCAAACGAGCCGCGGAAATGGTCCAGGTCTGGGACCCAGCGTGTTGCGACGGCGGCTGGGCCCGGCCCGAGCACGTTGGTGAGCATGCTGGTCAGGAACACCTGCCGCGGGCCCGCGACGCGCCACAGGCTGGGGCGCATGAAGTCGCCCAGGCGGGCATCGGCCAAAACCCAGTGGCGGTCGAACGGCCGGTAGGCGTAACGCACCGGCTCGGGACACGCCGCGTCACGCGGCAGACTCGCCAGAGAGGGCAGGCGGGCCGCGTCGTCCACGAGGTCCGGGGGTGACGAGTCGAGGTCGCGGTCACGCGTCGGCCCAAACGCCCTCGGCCGCGCATCGGCTGGCAGCTCGAGCAGCCGCCGCCAGCGCGCGCGCAGCACCTCCGGCGTGCTGCCGATCGGCCAGGTGCGCTTGAGCTGCGCGCCCGAGAGCTGCCATGGAAACAAGTCTGTTACTGCCGGCCACGTCTCGTATGCCGAACGCGGCGCGGCATGTAGCACGTCATCCCAGCCGCCTGGTGCGGATTGCCACCGCAGATCGCTCGGTCGGCCGATCCTTGCCAACGCAGCCAGCTTCTCCTCGGCCGGTCCCGACAGACGCGAGTAGTGGACCGACGCCGGCGCCGCTCCCTCACCCGAGGTGGTCGTGTAGCGCACGCCCAGGGCGATCGCCACCGGCGTGTGTATCGGAAACACGTTGGCCGACGCCCGCGCCGCCCGCTGGTCGCCCTCCAGGTCGATCAGCCACAGCTCGTCAAACGTCCGTTGCAACGCCCGCCGCATGCCTGCGAACGCCGGACCGCGCAGATACGAGGCCGCCGTCACCAGGCATACGACGCCCCGCCCGCGACGGGTCTCTAACGCGGTCCTGAGCGCCCAGCGCCAGAAGTACACGTACTCGTTGTGCAGGTTCTTGCGGTGAACTCCGTCAGTGCCGAAGACGAAGTCCCCGAGCGGCGTCGCAGGACGCCGCGTGCGGCGCCGGTACGGCGGGTTGCCGATCATCACTACGCACTCGGCCTGCTCCATCACCTCGCTACTCAGTGCGTCGGCCACGGCCACCGTCAGTCCCCGCTCTCGGGCAATGGCCGCGGCCTCTGGCAGGGCCTCGACCAGCCGCAGACGCACTGGCGCGTCGCCGGCACGCTCCAGGATCGCCAGCGGGTAGGCGCCCGCCCCGCACGCCGGGTCCACGACCAGCACGCGCTCGTCGGCGAAGCCGCCCGAGTAACCCAGCCGATCACGCAACGCCCACTCGACCAGTCGCACCTGGGCCCCGACTACCTCGGGTGGGGTGAAGTACACCCCGTGCGCCCGCCGAACCGCCGGCGGGCACGTGCGCAGAAACTCGTGTTCCGCGTTAGCGACCAGGTAGTGGACTCTCCAGGACGACGTCCAGCAGGAACGGGCCGCCGCGATGCCCGACGGCCTCTTCGAGCGCCGACGGCAGCTCCTCGGGATGCTCCACCCGCCGCGACGGCACGCCCATCGACTCGGCCATCCGATCGAACCGCAGCTCTGGCTCGGTCAGGTCCATCGCCACGAATTCACGCCCGGCGGAGCCCTCGCCCAGGTACTCCAGCATATTGAGCTTGAGAATCCGATAGGCGCGATTGCTCAGCATGACGTACGTCACGGGAATGCGGTGGTGGGCAGCGGTCCACAAGGCCGTGATGCTGTACATGGCCGCACCGTCTGAACAGATGCCGACGACTTTCTTGTCGGGTCGCGCCAGCGCGGCGCCCAGCGCTCCCGGCAGGCCCGGTCCGATGCCGCCCCCGCGCACTTTGACGAGCCGGCCCGGCTCTTCAGGCGCAATTGCCATCTCGACGTGCTTGCCATTGGTCACGGCTTCGGAGAACACCATGCCGTTGTCCGGCAGCACCTGCTTGATCTCGTGCATCAGCCGCGGACCACTGATCGGCGACGCATCCCAGTTCGCGCGCGTGGCGGCCCAGTACCGCTCGTTGGCCTGGGCGACCCGCGCCTCAGCCTGTGCGCGGCGTTCCAACGCCGCTTGCTTGAGCGCGCCGCTCTGGCGCTCCTGAATCAGCTCGCTCAGCTCGGCCAGCCCCGACCTGGGGTCGCCCAGGAGCGCAATGTCAGGGCTGACGTTCTTGCCCATCTCGTGCGCGAAGCAGTCCAACTGGACCAGGCGCGTGTTCTCGCCCAGCACCGGCGCCTCAGGCTCGGGAAAGATCAGCTGAAACACGGGCGCACCGACCACGAACAGCACGTCGCAGTCCGCAACCGTGGCCCGAATAGCCTTCGGCGAGACGAAGTCGACACTGCCCATGTACAGCGGATGGCCCGCCGGCACGTTGAACTCCGAGGCGTAGCACTCGAACATCGGCGCCCCGAGCAATTCAGCCACGCGAGCGACCTCACCCTGTGCCTCGGCAAGGTTGACGGAATCACCGACCATAATCATCGGGCGCTCGGCCTTGACCAGCGCGTCGGCCAGTTCGGCCAGGCCCGCGGCGTTGGGTCGGGCGCGCCAGTTCGTGTACGTGGTCGGCGCGATCTCGACCTCCGCCTCCTGGTCGAGGACGTCCATCGGCAGACCTACAAAGACGGGACCCTGGGGCGGTTCGGCGGCGATCTTGAAGGCCCGCCGCAGCGCGCGCGGAACGTCGTGTGCGTGCTCAATCTGAGCGCTCCACTTGGCGATCGGGCTGGCCATGTCGACCAGTGGCCCGGACAGGTGTGGCTCCTGGAGCAGCACGCTGCTCGGCGACTGCCCGGCAAAGACCACCAGCGGCGTCTTGCCGATGCGCGCGTTGTGCATCATGCCCAATGCATTGCCGAGCCCGGGGGCGATGTGGACTTCGACGAACGCAGGCCGGCGGGTAATGCGCGCGTAGGTATCGGCCATGGACATGGCCACGCCCTCGTGGAGGGCAAGCATGAACTCGAGCTGCGGGTAGTCCTGCAGGATGTCCATGAAGCCCTGTTCGGTGGTCCCTGGATTACCGAAAATGTGATGCACGCCATCGGCAATCAGCTGCTCCATCAAGGCGCGCTTGCCCGTCATTCGAGACACGCTCGACAGCGTACCAACCCGATGCCGCGCCCACCGCGCCACCCTGCCCAAGGGCCGTGGCACGCAGCGTGCTTTCAGTGCAGCCTCCGAACAGGAGGTTCACCAACAAGACTTATGTTGTGGGCACTCGTCGTAATTTTGTTGCTTCTCTGGATCGGTGGTTTCGCCTTCAGCATCGGCGGCTCGCTCATTCACCTGCTGCTGGTACTCGCCGTCATCGTGGCGATCTACAACCTGGTCGTCTCGCGCGGCCGAACCGCCCTCTAGACAGATTCCGTCGATTCCGTCCCGTCAGTCACCGTACTGGCCAGACCCGCGGCGAACCTCGGCAACGGCATGAGGTTCGCCCCACTGGGCCGCTGTCGCGACCGTGGCAGCGGCAACACCACCCCATCCGCCTGCGCCTCGCCGACAAAAACCTGTTCGAGGTCGTCACCTTCGACCGTTTCATCTTCGAGCAGACGCGCGGCCAGCGCATCCAGCACCGCCGAGTGGCGGGTCAGAATATCCTCGGCCTGCCGCATACCGGCATCGATGAGGCGGTGGACTTCGGCGTCGATCGCCTCGGCCACGCGCTCCGAGTAGGGGCGCGCCTCACCCTGAGCCCCGAGGTACCCACCCGTCTCGCGCTGACCCAGTGCCAACGGCCCGAGGCTGTCGCTCATGCCGTAGGTTGTCACCATGCCGTGGGCGATGTTGGTTGCCTTTTCGATGTCGTTCGAGGCGCCGGTGCTGACCTCGCCGAAGACAAGACGTTCGGCCACCCAGCCGCCCAGGGCTGAGGCGATCATGGCTTCGAAGCCGGCCCGCGTCATGTATTGGCGGTCCTCTTCAGGCAGAAAGCGGGTGTAGCCGCCCATTCGCCCGCGCGCCACGATCGTGACTTTGTGCACCGGATCGTGGTTTTCGCTGAAGCGGCCGACGACCGCGTGGCCGCCTTCGTGGTACGCGGTGCGGCGGAGTTCGGCTTCAGAGATGACCCGAGCCTTTTTCTGCGGTCCACCGATGACGCGGTCGATAGCCTCGTGCAGGTCGCTCATCATGATGGCTTTGCGTTCGCGCCGCACGGCCAGGATGGCTGCTTCGTTGACCAGGTTGGCCAGGTCGGCGCCTGAAAAGCCTGGCGTCGAACGCGCCAGCGTTTCGAGTTGAACGCGACCCTCCAGGGGCTTGCCTCTGGCGTGCACCTCCAGGATGGCGGTGCGTTCCTTCACGTCCGGGTTGGCCAGGGTCACCTGACGATCGAACCGACCCGGCCGCAGTAACGCCGGATCGAGCACGTCCGGCCGGTTGGTGGCAGCGACGACGATGACGTGGCTGCTGCCCTCGAAACCGTCCATCTCGACCAGGATCTGATTCAGCGTTTGCTCGCGCTCGTCGTGCGCGCCGCCTGCCTGGCCACTGCTGCGCTTGCGGCCAACGGCGTCGATCTCGTCGATGAAGACGATGGCTGGCGCCTGGCGTTTGGCCTGCTGGAAGAGGTCGCGCACGCGACTGGCCCCCACGCCGACGAACATCTCGACGAACTCGGAACCCGAGATGTTGAAGAAGGGCACTCCCGCCTCGCCAGCCACCGCGCGGCTGATCAGTGTCTTGCCTGTGCCTGGCGGCCCGACCAGCAGCACGCCCTTGGGAATACGGGCGCCCATCGCCGCGAAGCGCTGCGGTGACTTGAGGAAGTCGACAAGCTCGAACAGCTCTTCCTTGGCTTCGGCCGCGCCCGCGACGTCCTCGAAGCGCACGCTCTGCGCCTGGCCGACGAAGCGCCGCGCGCGGCTGCGGCCGAACCCGAGGCCCGGCCCGTTCGGACTGCGACGCATTGACATCAGCAGCACACCGGCCACGAGGCCCATCATCAGCATGGCCGGTAAGACTTCGCCCCACTGAAACGGCGTTTGGTCCTCGACGGTGTACGTCAGCTTGTCAAATTCGTCGGCAGTGACGCCGAGGGCACTCAGCATCTGCGGCAACGAGGCTTCGTGATCGCGAACGAAGATGTATTCGGCGCCGTCCGCGGTTTGCAGGTAGGCACGATTCGCCATGACATCGAGACTGCGCGCCTGTCCGCTCTTGATCAGGCTAACGGCCTCACTGGCGGCGATCGGCTGGGCCGCATTGTGCGCCGTCAAGCGTGACAAATTGCTGACGAGGATCAGCGCCAGAACGAGGCCAAGGAGGGCGACAACACAGATGACTCGGGCGATCGGGCGGGCAAACAGGGCAGGCAGTCTCTTCATCAGGCTTCGGTCGACGCAGTCTGGCGTGTTGCCGGCAAAAAACCAAGGAAAACGCGGCCCCAGGTGTGCTGATCTGGGTGGAATTTGCGTTCAGACTTCACTGTTGGGGAACCTGGGAACAGTGTTCAGAGAAAGGACCGCATGACCGAATCAACCCGAGTCGATTTCTACGCCGACCCCCTGTGCCCATGGTGTTGGCGCACCGCGCTGTGGATCCGCGACGTCGCCCATAGGCAGCCGATCAGCATCAACTGGAAGCTGTTCAGCCTGATGCTCGCCAACCATCCCGACGACTACAACGACCCCCAGTACGCGAAGTGGCTGGCGCTCGGTCGCCTGATGGTCGCCGCCCGACGGCAGGGTGGCAACGATGCCGTCGAACGTCTGTACATGAGCCTCGGCGAAGCGATCCATGGTGAGCAGCGTCGCGACGAGCTCGGTAGCGAAGCCGGGGTGGTCCCGTGCCTCAAGCAGGCCGGGCTGCCGGAGTCGCTGTATCGGGATGCGCTTGCCGACGAGTCCACCGAGAAGGATCTGCTCGACGAGCACCGTGCGGCGCGTGAGCGTCTGTCGGCGTTTGGTGTGCCGACCATTGCGCTCGAGGGCTCCGACATCGGCATCTTCGGGCCAGTCGTCGAGCCGCTGCCCACTGGCGCGGAGGCCGACACGTTGTGGGAACACGTACGCTGGATGCTGGAGCAGCCGTACCTGTGGGAAGTCAAACGCGAGCGCAAGGTCAAGCTGCAAGCGCAGCACGTGCTGGACTGACCTCGACTATCTGCCGCCTTACGAAAGGACTCTAGAGCGAGTGGCCGATACAAAACTCAGCGTGGGCGATGCCGCGCCCGACTTCGACCTGGTCTCTGATCAGGGCACGCACGTGAAGCTCAGCGATCAGCGCGGCAAGCGCGTCGTCCTGTTCTTTTATCCAAAGGACGACACGCCTGGCTGTACGCGCCAGGCGTGCGGGCTGCGCGACAACTTCGCGAGCTTTCAGTCCAACAACACGGTCGTGTTCGGCGTCAGCCCGGATGACCAGGGCTCGCACAAGGCCTTTAAGGACAAGTTCAGCCTGCCGTATCCGCTGCTCGTGGACGAAGGCCACAAGGTCGCCGAAGCGTATGGCGTCTGGGGCGAGCAGCAGCGCAACGTGCGCAGCCACTTTGTCGTCGACGAACAGGGCAAGCTGGCGGACGTGCAGGTGCAGGTGAGTCCTGAGGAGAGCGTCTCGCGCGCGCTCGGAGCTATCGCGGGCTAAGGACCAGTTTCCACCGGCAGCCGGTGAGC
>JAFAWJ010001050.1 GCA_019242065.1 Chloroflexota bacterium | reverse complement strand
CGAGGAGCGCAAGCTCCTCGACTGCCCGATCGTGGGCGTCGCGGTCGACGACTGGAGCCACGAGCAGCTCGTCGATCGCGCACGCACGTCGATCGTGGCGACGGGCGAGCAGATCGACGAGGCGGTCTTCACCCGGCTCGCTCAGCGCATGTCGTACGTCTCCGGCGACTTCGCCGACGCCGCCACCTACGGGAAGGTGGGCGCCGCCATCCAGGGCAAGCAGGCACCGGTGTTCTACCTCGAGGTGCCGCCGTCGCTGTTCGGGATGGTGGTCAAGGGACTCGCCGGCGCGGGCCTCACGAAGAACGCGCGCGTCGTCGTCGAGAAGCCGTTCGGGCACGACCAGGCGTCGGCGCGCGCGCTGGCCGACGAGCTGCACCAGTACATCGACGAGTCGCAGCTGCTGCGCATCGACCACTACCTCGGCAAGATGGGCCTCGAGGAGATCCTGTATTTGCGGTTCGCGAATACCATGCTCGAGCCGATCTGGAATCGCAACTTCATCGATAACGTCCAGATCACAATGGCCGAGCACTTCGGCGTGGAGGATCGCGGCCACTTCTACGATCCGGTCGGTGCGCTACGCGATGTGTTTGTCAATCATCTCCTTCAGTTAGTCGCCGTGACCGCGATGGAGGCGCCTGCTGGTGGAGATCCGGACACGCTCCAGGAGTATCAGCTCGCGGTCTGGAGATCTGTTCAGACCGCCAGTCCGGCCCAGTACGTTCGGGGCCAGTATGACGGCTATCGCAGCATTGGCGGCGTGGCGCCCGAGTCGTCGACCGAGACCTTTGCTGCCTTGCGGCTTGAAATCGAGAACTGGCGGTGGTCCGGAGTCCCCTTCTTCATCCGCGGTGGCAAGCGACTGCCCACTACGCAGACCGAGGTGCGACTGGTCTTCAAACATTCGCCACGGCTCGGGTTCGGCCTGGCGCGGACGACGATGGACCCGGACCAGTTCGTCGTCAAGATCGGTCCTTCTACCGGAGTTCAGTTGACGCTGAACGCCCGCCGCGCGGAGAGTCCTCAACCCGAACCGATCACGCTCGATATGGAGTTTGCGGAGCAAGGCGGCGAGGGCGCTACGCCGTATGAGGTGCTTCTGCTCGCCGCGATGGAGGGCCGGCGGTTGCGCTTCACACGCCAGGATGCCGTCGAAGAGCAATGGCGCATCATGCAGCCGTTGCTGGACGCGCCACCGGCCGCGCAATCGTACGCCCCTGGTTCGTGGGGTCCGGGCGCCGCCGACGAGTTGGTGCGGGGCCATGGCGGCTGGCGTGGACCGTGGATCGTTCAGTGATCTGCCGGTGTTGAGCGCTTCGTCACCGTCAACCTCTCGCTCGGCTTGCCACTCAACGCGTGAGGACGCGAGGTTCGCCCTCGAGCACCTCCGCGCCTGCGACCATATCGGTGCTACAGTGGACGCATGCAAGCGGGGGCAGGCCCCGTAGGGCATGAGCCGTTTGCTCTCGGTGCATTCCTGCGTGGCTTGCGAATCCAAGCCGGTATTTCGCGCGAACAGCTTGCCGAGCGCGCGGGCCTGAGCCCGCAGGCAATTGGCGCCATCGAACAAGGGACGCGGCGTCGACCGTACCCGCACACGTTGGCAGCGCTTGCGGAGGCGCTCGAGCTCGCACCGGACGATCGAGCCATGCTGCTGCAAGCCGCCACGCCCGCCGCGTCGACACTCAACGGAGCGACCCTGACAGCGCGCCTCCCCCTGAGGGCGGCGACCCCACGCCTGCCGCTACCCGCGTCCCCACTCATCGGGCGTGAGACCGAGCTTGCCAGCCTGTGCGAGCTCCTACAGCCGTCGCCCACGCAGACGCGGCTGGTGACGCTGCTTGGGCCAAGCGGGGTGGGCAAGACATCCCTGGCGCTGGCGGCTGGCGCGGTGCTGGCGCGCCAGTTCGAGGGTGGCGCCGCGTTCGTCGACCTGACCCAGGTCTCCGAGCCACGCCTGGTGCCAGCAACGATTGCGCGCGCACTCGAAGTGCACGAGTCGGCGGCGCGGAGTGCCCACGATCTCCTGCTTTCGGAGCTTCGTGAGACGCAGGTGCTCCTGCTGTTGGATAACTTTGAGCACCTCACCGCCGCGGCGCCGTTGGTCGCTGAGCTCCTCACGGGCTGCCCACGCCTGGCCCTGCTGGTCACCAGCCGAGCCGTGCTGCGCCTCGCCGCCGAGCGGCGGTTCTATGTGAAACCGCTGGCGACTCCATCCGTCGCGCAAGGCGAGCTCGATGCGGTGGCGATCGCCGACTCGCCAGCGGTGCGCCTTTTCGTCGAGCGTGCGCGGGCCGTAAGCCCGGACCTCGCGGTCACCGCCGATAACGCATCGACCGTGGCCATGGTCTGTCGGCGATTGGAAGGGATCCCGCTGGCGATCGAGCTGGCAGCGGCACGGATGGAGTTCCTTACTCCGCAGGCCCTCGCCCTCCGGCTCGAACGACGCCTGCCGTTGCTAACGGGTGGCCCGCGCGACAGGCCAGCACGCCACCAGACGCTGCGCGCCGCGCTTGCCTGGAGCTACGATCTACTCGGACCCACCGAGCAGATCCTGTTCCGACGGCTGTCGGTCTTTGTGGGCGGTTGTACGCCAGAAGCCGTTGACGAGGTGTGCGCCGATAGCGAGTTGCCCGCGGACCACATCCTCGAGGTGCTGCAAGCACTGCGTGACAGCAGCCTGATCCAGGTCGAGCGCGGACACGACGATAGCGAGACGACGCGGATCACCATGCTGGACACGATCCGTGAATACGCCGAGGAGCTGCTAGTCCAGAGCGCGGAGGTCGAGGCGATACGCCGCCGCCATCGTGACTGGTATCTCACGTGGCTCGAGCAGGCGCAGCAGGAGCCGAGCGGGGCAGGTCGGGTCGCCGCGTGGCGTGCCATCGACGGTGAGCTCGACAATCTTCGCGCTGCCCGCGACTTCTGCCGAGAAGACCCCGACGGAGCCGAGTCCGAGCTGCGGCTTGTGGCGGCGCTCGGTCAGCGCTTGAGCCTTCGCGGCCCGGCCAACGAGGGTCGCGCCTGGCTCAGCGAGGCGCTGCGGCGTTGCCCGCCTACCCCGTCCGCCGCGCTGGCAACCGCACTGACCTGGTCCGGGCAGATGGAACGCGTTTACGGTGGCGCTGACCTTGGCGACGCACGCCTTCGCAAAGCAGTCGACGTTGCGCGTCAGCAAGGCGACGAGCGCGTGCTGATGCTTGCCCTCCGCCATCTCGCCCTGTACGGCGGCGACCTCGGTGCCGCGGAGGCGCCGCTCGATGAGGCGATCCACATCGCCCGTACCTCGGGCGATCAGCGTGACTTGGCCCTCGCCCTGGTGCTTCGAGGAATGCTGCCCGAACAGGCTGGCCGAGTCGCTGTCGCTGAGGAGCTGTACACCGAAGCGGTAGCGGCAGCCCGCGGCTCCGGCGTAGCCTCGGCTCTCGCGCAGGCGCTGTTGCGGCTGGGCGGGCTGCTGCTGACACGCGGCGAACGGGCCGCCGGCGCCACCTGCCTGGCCGAAGCCGCCACCACCAGTGAAGCGATCGACGACACCGTCTGCATGGCGGAGGCCAACTGCAAGCTGGCGCAACTTGCGCTGGACGACGGGGACATGGCGCTCGCGAGCACGCGCATCGGTGCGAGCCTGAGGGCGGTGCGTGCCGTGGGCACCAGTCAGGCCGCACTGTGGCCGCTGCGCGTGGCCGCCCGCCTGTTGGCCGCCGCCGGCTATGGAGCCATAGCCGTGCAGCTGTTCGTGGCCGAGGCAGGATGGCGCGCACGTGGCCAGGGACGCGCCGTGACGCTCTGGACGCTGTCTTCGACGCCGCATTCAGATGAGGACCTGAGTGCGCTCCGCGAGTCGCTCGGCCGGCAGGCCTTCGCCGACGCGTGCGCTACTGGCAGCCCGCTCCTGCTCGAGGAAGCGGTCGACATGGCGCTCCAGGTGACGAGCAGTCTCGCGCCGACGGCGAGCCAGCCCGTCGCCGTGGCAGCGCCGAAACCAGAGGTGCTGCCGACCAACATTGGCCCACCCCCAATTCGGCGTGAGCTGGTGCTCAGGCAGCGAGTCCTGGAGCGGTTCAACACCGCGCTCGCGCACACGGTCACGCTTGTCGCCGCGCCGGCCGGTTTCGGGAAGACGTCGGCGATGGTCGTTTGGGAGGCACAGACGCGCGACCGTGCGCTCATCGGTTGGGTGTCACTAACGCCAGCCGAGAACGATCCCGCGCGTTTCTGGAGGTGCGTGCTGACCACGCTGCAAGCGCAGCAACCCGGTGTTGGCGACCGCGCCCTGGCTCGCCTCGAGGAGCGAGCGCCGGCCTGGCTCGTCCAGGATGAGCTGGCGCGCGATCTGGCGGTCCTCGATCGCCAGCTTGTGCTGGTACTGGACGACTTTCACTGCATCCAGGCGCCTGCCATCCACGCCACGATCGCGGATCTGGTGAGCCGTTGTCCCCCCCAGTTCCATCTGGTCATCGGGACGCGCGCGGACCCGCCCTTGCCGCTGGCGCGGCTGCGAGCGAACGGCCAGTTGCTCGAGATTCGGGCAGATGACCTTCGGTTCTCGGTATCCGAGGCGTCTGCATTGCTCCGTGCCGTCATGCACGTCGATCTGTCCAGCGGACAAATTGAGGCTTTGAGCGCACGTACTGAAGGCTGGGCCGCGGGTCTCCAGCTCGCCGCCCTGACGCTGCGTGAGCGCGCAGATGTGCAGGCCGCCATCGCGAACTTTGCGGGCGACGGTCGCTACGTGATCGACTATTTTGTCGAGGAAGTCCTGGCACGGTTGCCAGACCGTGCGCGGGTGTTCCTGGAGCGCACGTGCATCCTCGACCGCCTCAACGGTCCGCTCTGCGATGCCGTCGTCGGCGAACCAGGCAGTCTAGGGTTGCTCGAGGAATTGGAACGGCTCAACGTGTTCGTCACACCCGCGAACGAACAACGCACGTGGTATCGCTATCACCAGCTCTTCGCGGGTGCTTTGCGCCATCGCCTGCAGCGCGACGAACCGCAGCTGGCCGTCGAGCTGCATCGTCGAGCAAGCATGTGGTTCGCCTCGAGCGGCCTGCTCGACGATGCGGTCGAGCATGCGCTAGAGGCGGGCCACTGGGATAGTGCCGCGGAATTCATAGGCCAGCTCGGTGTCTCGCTCATCCAACGCGGAGAAGAGGTGACGCTGCAGCGTTGGTCGGCCAGGCTCCCCGCGGAAGTTTGCCAGCGACATCCGCTGTTGAGCGCACAACGTGGGGTGATGCTGCTGGTCATTGCCGACCTGGAGGGGTTGGACTCCTTCGTTCGAGGCGCCGAGCCGGCCCTTGAATCCGCGGGTCACCATCGCGCGCTCGGCCAGGTGCTGTGTTTGCACGCGCAGCTTGCGGCGCTCCGTCAGGATTCAGCTCTGGCCTTAGCCTGCGCGGAACGTGGCCTGAGTTTGTTACCACCAGGCGGGTCGGGCTTTCGAGCGACCGCGCTCAATGCGGTCGCCAGGAGTCATTTCATCCGCGGTGACCTGCGCGCCGCCGAGGGCGCAATCGGCAATGCACTGGGTTCGCCCGACGCGAGCGCCAATTTGCTGGCCACGTGGGAGCTTGGCAACCATGCGGCCTTTCTGCAGCTGCTGCAGGGCAAATTGCGCCGCGCTGCCGCAAGTTTTGCCGAGCAGCTCCAGCGTATCGGGAGTCGTCCTGACTTCTCGCGGCAGGTCGCGCATATCCAGCTCGCCGTGCTCGCGTACGAGTGGAACCGTCTCGACGAGGTGGCTCAGCACCTGGACCAACTGCATGTTGTCCGACAGCAAGCCGGCCGCACCCGACCGCTTCAGTTCCCAGTTTTGCTCAGTGGACGCCTGGCCCGCGCCCGAGGTGAGTACCACGTGGCCAGCGTAGCGTTCGATCAAGCCGAGGCAATTGCCGCGACAGCCGGCAACCTCCGGATCCAGCGCCTCGCTCGAGCGGAGCGGGCCTGGCTTGCCTTGCTCCAGGGCAACCTGGCGGATGCGTCTCGCTGGGCAGAGTCGGCCGATCCCGCGGAGCTGGAGACGTTCGCACGCGAGCCTGAGGCGCTGGTGCTGGCTCGGGTCCGTCGTGCGCAGGGCGAATGCGGGACGGTCGCGCCGCTGCTGGAGCGCCTGCTGGCCTCGGCGGAAGAGGCCGGACGCGAAACAAGCGTCGTGGCCATGCTGGCGCAGCTCTCAATCATCCAATATCAGCGCGGAGACGAGCGACGGGGACTTGAAGCACTTCAGCGCGCGCTGGCGCTGGCGGAGCCCGAAGGCTATATCCGAGTCTTCATCGACGAAGGCACCCCGATGGTGACGCTCCTGCAGCGCGCGCTGCAGGAGCACATGTACCCGAGCTATGTCGCACACCTACTCAGCACGTCCGACGCGACCACCGGCACCCCGCGTGAGTTCATCACTCGCCGCGAGCGCGAGGTCCTGGGTCTCCTTGCGCTGGGTCTGTCCAACCGGGCGATCAGCGAACAGTTAGTGACCAGTCAGGCAACGGTCAAGACGCACATTCACCACCTGATCGGCAAGCTGGGCGTTTCCAGTCGGGCCCAGGTCGTGGTCCGCGCGCGGGAGATGGGCGTACTCGAAGCACCGTAGGTGGATCGATTGGGCCTGGCTAGCTGTTTGACCATGCAGTTCCACCTTTCGGTTGAGAAACCCCAGTGCCCACACCCGTATCACTGGTCGGGATGCCAATTGAGCTGTCAGGCGCCTCAGGTGCGCGCGGGCCCATGTGGCCACGGTACGAGATTGTCCTTCGTGGTCGTCTGGATGAGTCCTGGTCGGACTGGCTCGGCGGGCTCGAGCTCCGCGTAACTCCGAACGGCGAAACAGTCGCCACGGGTCCAATTCAAGACCAGGCGGCACTGCACGGGCTGCTCGAGCGTGTCCGCGACATGGGCATCGAGCTGCTGTCCGTCCGACGCCTGACGGGACACCCGAGTGATGGCGAACTGTAGGCGAAGTGTGGGTGTCGGGTGCCTGGCCGCCGCGCGCGCGGAGCCGCACGCTGAAGCGCGTACTTATGGTCCGCTGCTCGTCATCCTTTGGCTGCTCGACGCCAGCGGACTCTGTCGCGTGAAACGGAGGTTGGTATGTCGCTCGCGAATCTAACCAATCCGCTGGTGGCGGCGGCGGGCGTGCTTCTGGTGGCAGGCTTGCTGGTCTTGCAGATCCGGAGGCGCCGCCTTGTCATTCGTGGGCTGTGGGTCACGCCTGCCGTACTCGTGGGGCTGACAACCTGGACCCTGATCGCGAACCCGCCACCCCAAAGCTCGGGCTGGGCCTGGCTGGGACTTGGCCTGTGCATAGGCCTGGTCGTGGGCGCGGCGCGTGGCCTGCTGATTGACGTCCACCGCATCGATACCGAGACTGGCACGATGGTAGTACAGAACACGCGTCTTGGAGTCCTGGTGTGGCTGGTGGCGTTCGCATGCCGCATCGTCGTACGCCAGGTCATCGGCCGCACCGACCCGGATACTTCAGCGCTCGGCGAGGCGACCACGGTCCTGCTCGTCGCCGCACTCGGGGTCGTTATCTCCCGGTCCATCTCGATGTATTTCGCGTATCAGAGCGTCAAGAGGAGCCTGGCATGGTAGAGCAGACACGAACATCGAATCCGATAACCGATCTGAGGCCCATTCCGCAGCCGCAAGGTGTACCGGTGCTGGGCAACCTTCTCAACCTGGCGGGCGGCACCCCGGTTCAGGCGATGATGGACCTGGCGCGTCAGCAGCCTGAGGGCATCTTCGAGCTGCGCATGCCGGGCCGCAACATGGTCGTGGTGTTTGGCCCATCGCTGGTCGATGAGATTTGCGACGACACACGCTTCGACAAGCTGCCCCAGTTGCGCAGTGGCGGCCGGACCTCGCTTGGCGGCGACGGGCTCTTCACGGCATGGACCTACGAACCCAACTGGCAGAAAGCGCACAACATCCTGCTCCCCAACTTCAGCCAGTCGGCCATGAAGGGCTACATGCCGATGATGGTCGACGTCGCCGAACAACTGGCGGAGAAGTGGGAGCGGCTGAATCCAGGCGAGGCGGTCGACGTGCCCGCGGACATGACGCGGCTGACGATGGACACGATTGGCCTGTGCGGTTTCGGCTACCGTTTCAACTCGTTTTACCGTGAGGATCCGCATCCCTTCGTCAGTGCCATGACGCGCGGGCTGAACGAAGGACGTGAGCGGCAGACGCGGTTGCCCGGTCAAACCAGGCTGATGATCCGCAAGCGCCGCCAGTTCCAGGACGATACCACCACCATGTACGGCCTGGTGGACACGCTGGTTCGCGAGCGCAAGGCACACCCGGAAGACGTCGAAGCCAAAGACCTGCTGAGCTACATGCTGGAGGGCATTGACAAGGAGAGCGGCGAGGGCCTGGACGACGTCAACATCCGTTATCAGATCATCACCTTCCTGGTGGCTGGTCACGAGACGACCAGCGGCCTACTCTCGTTCGCGATCTACTTTCTGCTCCACAACCCGACGGTCCTGGAGCGCGCCTACCGCGAGGTCGACGCGGTGCTCGGCAGCGACATGTCGCGGCTGCCCACCTACGAGCAGGTGCGCAAGCTGGAGTACGTGCTGCAGATTCTCAAAGAGACGCTGCGGCTGTGGCCGACGGCGCCGGCGTTTTCGCGCTACTCGCTGGACACGACCGTGATCGGCGGCAAGTACCAGCTCCAGAAGGGCCAGGAAATTCTGGTCTTGACCCCGATGCTGCATCGCGACCTTGGCATCTGGGGACCGAGCCCGGAGGCCTTCGACCCGGACCGCTTCACGCGCGAGGCGGAGCAGGCTCGCCCGGCGTATGCCTACAAACCGTTTGGCCACGGACAGCGGTCGTGCATCGGGCGCCAGTTTGCACTGCAGGAAGCGACGCTGGTGCTCGGCATGCTGCTGCAGCGGTTCGAGTTCGTGGACTACAGCGGGTACGAGCTCAAGATCAAAGAGACGCTGACAGTCAAGCCGGAAGACTTTCACATTCAGGTCCGACCGAGAACGCGCCGCAACGGGGCGTCCCACGCTTCCGTGGGCGCGGTGGTAGCCGACCGGCCGATCGCAGCTGAGGCAGAACCCCAAGAGGAAGCCGAGCCGGAGACGCCTAGCGTCATGGTGCGGCACGCGGCGCCGATGCTGGTCCTGTTCGGCTCCAACCTGGGCGCGACCGAAGACCTGGCGCGCCAGGTCGCCAACGACGCCAACGCGCGTGGCTTCACCACCACCGTGGCGCCGCTGGACGAGTACGTCAACCGCCTGCCTACCGCAGGCGTGGTCGTCATCGCCTCCGCGTCGTACAACGGCAACCCGCCCGACAACGCCGCGAAGTTCGTGGACTGGGTCAGCGGGACTTCGCTGGCGCCGGATGCGCTGCGGGGCGTCAAGTACACCGTCTTTGGCTGCGGCAGCCGCGAGTGGGCCTCCACGTACCAGAAGGTGCCCAACACCATCGACCAGGCGCTGGCGGCGCACGGAGCCGAGCGTGTGTATACGCACGGTGAGGGCGACGTCTCGGACGACTTCGACGACCAGTTCCGCACGTGGTCCGGACCGCTCTGGCCAGCGCTCGCGGCGGCGGTGGGCGTGGAGGTCGACAGCGCGGAGGGCGTCGAGGCTGGGCAT
>JAFAWJ010000974.1 GCA_019242065.1 Chloroflexota bacterium | reverse complement strand
CGAGGAGGTCGACGAATTCCGACGCGTGATTGAGGGCCCACTAGAGGCGGCGGCGTGAGCAGCCTGGACAGCATACACGCCGTCCGCCTCGTTAGCTCACCGTCGCCGGCGCTAACCCGTTGAGCGTAGCCGATCCACAATGCAAGCAAGCACGCCATGACGTGGGATTCCGCGGTTGGTGAGACGCGTTTCGTCGAGTTGCTCGATGCCAGACGAGACAGCGCGTGATACGTGGCGTATAGTGGCGAGCACGGTGACGTGCCGTGGACCCTGCTGAAATTCGCCGCCGCCGCGAGGTCCTGTCTCTAACTCAGTCCCACCTTAGTGCACCGTCCCGGAAATTCCGGGGCCGGTCAAGCGGCCATGATCTGTGGTGTGGGGGCGATGTTGAGTGAGGGTTCACGAAGTCGGCGCTCGAGCTCCTGGCGCGTGAATGTCCAGGCGAACGGCTTGCCAAGTGAGGAGTAGCGCTCACCGAATGCAACGATGCGCTCCTCCAGTTGCAGCAGGGTGGTGAGATCGTTCGGCGTCAGCACTTTGCGCTGGAGGATTGAGAAGTATTGCTCGATCTGATTGAGCCAACTGGCGTGCACTGGCGTGTGCACCACAACGAGGCGCGGGTGGCGCGCGCGGAGTTCTTCGGCAGCACGTTCACCTCGGTGGGAAGAGCCGTTGTCGACAATCCAGAACACGCGGCGCGCCGAACGATACGGCTCCTGGTCCATAACCTGATCGACGAGTCGACCGAAGGCAGCTTTGCCAGTCTTCCGTTCACACCGACCAAACACGACGGCGCGATGAACGTCCCACGCTGCCAGGTACTGCAGCGCTCCCCCACGCTCGTACTCGTGCTCGACGCGCGCCGCCTGGTGGGGTCCTGGTGGCAATGTCGGCTGCAATCGGCGGCGCACCTGGATGCTGGTCTTTTCGTCAGCACTGAGCACGTACTCGTCGGCCCACAGCGGCTGACCGCGCCAACGGCAGGCGTACAAGTCGAGCACTGGGCCGGCCACCTCCAGGAAGTGTGGATCGCGTGGAAAGATCCAGCACTGGTGGCGCCAGGGACGCAAGGCGTCGTGCATCAGCCAGCGCCAGATGCTGTTGCGCGAAGGAGGTAGTGTGGCCAGGATGTTGGCGACCTCGATCGCGAGTTCGCTCAAGCTATAGCGGCTGAGTGGAACGTCGCGATCAGTTGGTCGTTCACACGCCAGCGCCATCACCAGGGCACGTGTCGTCGGAGCCAACACGCTCGGCCGGCCGCGACGGGGCCGATCCTGCAGCCCGTCGCAGCCGGCCGCCACGAAGCGAGCTCGCCAGCGCTGCACGGTCGTGCGACTCATGCGTTCGTGCTGTGCGAGCCGCCGTGTACCGAGTCCGGCGGCACTGCCCAAGATGATGCGAGCGCGGCGGGCCAGTCGTTGTGGCGTGGTTGCCGCGCGAGCCCATCGGGTCAGTTTCTGCTTTTCCATCGCGGTCAGCACGATCGTCGCGGCGGGTCGAACCATCGTGACCACCTCCTCGCGCTGACCCTACCCGGCAGTGAGGCTCGCCCGGTAGTCTCCTGCCAACAATTTGTGTTGCCCCAGCCCCGATTGGCACACTGGCGGCGTGCCCGCTCCACGTCGGCGCCGGGACGTCTCATGGCTGCCGACGGTCGTCCCCACCCTGCAGTCACTGCTCGACGCAGGCGACGCGACCCGTGGTCTCAACGTGACTGCGCGTGGCGGTCACCTGGTCGTTGGTCGCACTGACGAGTACGGCGCAGATCCGAGGTTCCGACTCACTCCGCTCGGCGGCGGTGCCTACGGCTTGTCGCTCTATCGTCGCAAACGCTGGGAGCCACTTCCCTTCGAAGGAACCCTCCAAGAACTCGCCGAGGCCATGAACCATGACCTCGCGGCCTGGGCTTCCGACTGGTCCTGAAACCCTACTTCCAGCGCCTCGACCGCATCCCGTCTATAGGTATCGAAACTTATGGGATGAGGCACTAAGTCTTCTAATGACAGCCACGCTGGAAAGAGGCAGGCTGGTCGATTTGCCGCGCGAGGCGAGGCAGTCATCGTAGATCAAGTTCGATCGGCACGTCGACGCGCCTCGGATCATGTGTGCGAACAAGCGCGTCGC
>JAFAWJ010000940.1 GCA_019242065.1 Chloroflexota bacterium | reverse complement strand
CGAGGTGCGTGTCATCGCGGCCACCAACGCGTTCGGGCTGGGCGTAGACAAACCTGACATTCGATTCGTGATTCACCGTGAGATTCCGCCGAGTGTCGAGGAGTATTACCAGGAAGCGGGCCGCGCCGGACGGGACGATCAGCTCGCGCGGTGCATACTGCTATACAGTCCGAGCGACCTGGGCCACGCGGCGTTCTTTGCCGCCAGCGCCGCGCTGTCGGTGGAGGACCTGGAGCGTGGACGGGCCGCCTTACTGGCCGTTCCTGGCGGCCGACTCCGTGAACTGGAGGCCGCCAGCGAGCTCAGCACCACCGATCTGCTGCGGGTTCTGGGCCTCTTCGAATCCGAAGGTCTGATACGCGTTCGCCGTGGCCGGTACCACGTCGTGGTCCACGACTTCAACGTGTCCGACGTCTCGCTCGAGCGTGCGCAGCGGCGGCGAGACTACGACCGTGGACGTCTGGACATGATGCGAACCTATGCCGAATTGCTGGAGTGCCGTCGTCGATACATCCTCAACTACTTCGGCGAAGACCTGGGAACGGAGCGCTGTGGGCGGTGCGACGTGGATCTGTGCCATCCGCCAACTTCGCACCCGGCCACCACACAGGTGGACACGCCCTTCGCGATCAACGATCGGGTGGTGCACGTGACGCTGGGCGAAGGCAGCGTGCAGCGCGTCACACCCGACGCGTTGAGCGTGCTCTTCGACACAGTAGGCTACAAGACGCTGGCGCTGGACTTGGTCCAGGAAGAGCATTTGCTCAAAAAGGCGTCGTGAGCATTCACCGGTTGGCTACCGTGTAGCACGAGGCTCGGAGAACCATGTCTGCGTCGGAGCCGCCCGCATTCCTCGACGAATACGCCGAGCGGCGAGACTTCGCGCGCACACCCGAGCCGCGGCCCGCCGTAGCTCCGCGCGAAGGTCCGCTCACCTTCACCATCCAGAAGCACGCCGCGCGCCGTCTGCACTATGACTTCCGTCTGGAAATCGACGGCGTCCTGGTCAGTTGGCCCATTCCCAAAGGGCCCTCCTACGTCCGCGGAGAAAAGCGACTGGCCATCCAGACGGAGGACCACCCATACGACTACGGCACGTTCGAAGGCGTGATTCCCTCCGGTCAGTACGGTGGCGGGCAGGTGATCGTGTGGGACGCGGGCACCTACACGCTGATTGAGAATGATCGCCCCGTCGACTTCCACGATCGCGCGCGTGCCGAACGACTCGCCCGCGAGGGTCTCGCGAGCGGCCATCTCTCGGTCTTTCTCAACGGGCGGAAGCTGAAAGGCGGCTGGACGCTCCAACGCACGCGCGGCCACGGCGTCAAAAGCCAGTGGCTTTTCGTGAAGCGTCGCGACGGCCTCGAACGGCCGGACGGCGATATCACCGCCGAAGACCGCTCGGTCCTGAGCGGCCTGTCCATCGCGGATCTGGAGCGCGGTGAACGTCCTCACCGAACCTCCAGTCAACTCGCACCCAGCGCTGAACACGTCCTCCACGCGCGGCGCATGGCCATGCCCGGGCCATATGAGCCCATGCTGCCGACGCTGAGCCGCGACATGTTTCAGCGCAGCGACTGGCTATACGAGCCGAAGCTGGACGGCTACCGAGTCCTCGCCTTCGTAGAGCGCGGCCAGGTCCACCTTCGCTCGCGCGGCGGCCAATCATACGAAGCCCGCTTTCCGGAGCTCACCCGCATGCTAGGGATGCAGCCGGTGGACCAGGCCGTCTTCGACGGCGAAGTCGTCGCGGTCGGTCCGGACGGACGCGTCTCATTCCAACGGTTGCAGAATCCGTCCGTGGACCCGACGACGACATTGCGGTACGCGGTCTTCGACCTGCTGTATCTTGACGGGTTCGAACTGCGATCCACTCCACTGACGGAACGCAAGAAACTGCTGCATGCCGTCCTGGCGTCGCTGGCGGGTATTGAAGGAGTGGACAACTTCGATGACGGCTTGGGCTTACTCGCGGCAGCGCAACAGCAGGGACTCGAAGGCGTGGTCGCCAAGAAGCGCGACAGCGTATACGAGGCGGGCACGCGCGTGCGCACCTGGCTGAAGTTCAAGACGTCACTGTCCGACGAATTCGTGATCGTCGGCTATACGCCTGGGACGGGTCGACGCACCGAGACGCTTGGCTCCCTGATCCTGGGAACGCACGACGCGACCGGCAAGCTGCGGTATGCCGGGCACGTCGGTACGGGCTTCAATGCGGCGTCACTGACCGACGTGCTGGCGCGCTTGCAGACACTGCGGCGCGCGACGAGTCCCCTGGACCAGTCCGTGCCGCGAGGCGCCGCTGCCAGCCGTGCGGGTACCGCCGCGGTTTGGGTCGAACCGACGCTGGTCGCCGAAATCAAGTTCGCCGAACGCACGGCCGACGGTCGACTGCGGCATCCCGTGTTCCTGCGACTGCGAGACGACAAGCCCGCCGATGACGTCCAGCCGCAACGTGTTGTCAGTCCACCGCAGGGCGCGCCACCACCCGCGACGGAGCTTGAAACGGCTCTCCGCCAGCTCGAGGCGGATCCTGAAAAAGACTCGGCCCACCTTTCGCTCGACGGCTTCGACATCCGCCTGACGCATCTCAACAAAGTCCTGTGGCCTGCGACCGACGCGCGGCGAGCATTCACCAAACGCGACCTGGTGCGCTACTTCCTCCAGACTGCACCGGTCGTTCTGCCCCATCTTCGCGACCGCCCCGTCACGCTGATCCGCTTTCCGGATGGCATCCACGGCCAACGCTTTTTTCAGAAGTCACCGCTGCTCGGGACTCCCGCCGCCGTGCAGCGCTTTACCGCGTACTCCGACGACAATCAGACGGACGTCGAGTATCTCGTCTGCAACAACGCCGCCACGTTGATCTGGCTGGCCCAGCTTGCGGATCTGGAGCTGCACGTGACCCACACGCGCATCGTTGCCGCGCCAGACGCCCCGCAATTGTCGACGCACTTTACGGGCAGCCGAGAACGCATCGAAGCGTCCACGCTGAATTACCCTGACTTCCTGGTCACGGATCTCGACCCGTACATTTACTCCGGACGCGAAGCGCCCGGCGCAGAGCCGGAGCTCAACCCCGAGGGTTTCGAGCGCGCATGCGAGGTCGCGCTGTGGTACAGGGAAATGCTCGAGGGCATCGGCCTACGCGCGTTCCTGAAGACTACTGGTCGGACCGGTTTGCACCTGTATGTGCCGATTGCGCGCACCCTTGACTATGACGCCGTGCGGTCGGTCGCCCGAACGCTGGCGCAAGGGGTGCAAGCCAGCCATCCGCACCTGGTGACCACCGAGTGGGCCACCGCCGCACGGCGAGGGAAGGTGTTCCTTGACTTCAATATGAACCGACGATCGGCGTCACTGGCCGCGGTCTACTCGCCGCGGGCTGTCGCGTGGGCCGGCGTCTCGACGCCCCTCCGTTGGGAGGAGCTCGAGCATATCTATCCGACGCAGTTCGACATTCTCAATATCCCGGAGCGACTGGCTACACTCGGTGACCTCTGGCAGGACATTCTTTCGTCAAGGGTGGACTTGCAACAACTGCTCGGCTCCTGAGCATCCGGCCGACAATCTGGTTTCCGTCCAGGTCGAAGTCGGCCGAACTTCGTATACCTATCGCCCGAAAATAGCTAGCGCCGTCAGCGGCGCTCTTCGCGAGAAACGAACTTGCTGAAGGGACTATTCGCTTCGTCCTGGTACAGGAAATCGAGCTTGTCGCGATCAAAGGCATCGAAGAACTCGTCCCGGGAGATAGGTTGCAGCGTATCTTCGCCGCTGTAGCCGCGTCGCATACACTGCGCCAGCTCCACCCTCACCTTCGACCTGGCTGGTTGCGGCTGGCATGACATATGCTTCGTCGCGCGCACCTCTCCTCACGGCAAAAACTCTATGCGAGCAGTTACCTGGCACGGCAAACGTGACGTACGTGTCGACGATGTCCCTGATCCGCGCATCGAGCAGCCGACCGACGCTATCGTGCGCATCACGTCGACCGCCATCTGTGGCTCCGATCTGCACGTGTATGAGCTACTCGGACCCTTCCTGGAAGAAGGAGACATCCTGGGCCATAAGCCGATGGGCATCGTCGAAGAAGTCGGCAGTGCCGTCGACCAGATCAAAACGGGTGACCGAGTGGTGGTGCCGTTCAATATCTCAGATGTCTTGCCGACCGCGTGGCAGCGTCGCCGTGTTTCGGGCCGATCGGTCAGATGAGCCCTCGCATCGCGCGGCACCGAGGATTCGCGTGATCGCGATTGACCTGGTGCCCGAGCGCCTCGCGGTGGCACGCGAGCACGGCATTGAGGTCCTGGACGCGGCCTCGGACGAAGACGTCGTCGCGG